>JAKLJF010000024.1:12009-17970 GCA_023151335.1 Thermoanaerobaculia bacterium
CTGCCGCCGTTGAGATTGCTGCCATACACATAAAGATAACCTTTGACTTCATCGATATGCAGGGCGTGTCCCTTGGTCATGCCCGATCCGCCGTCGACGCTCTGATAGCTCAGGTTGGAATTGGGCAGGTTATTCAGATTGACGACCTGTACGGCGCCGCCGCCTTCCGACACCACGTAAGCGTAGTGCGAGTAGGTTTTGATCTCCCGCCAGTCGCTCGAAGGGCCGGTGATCTGAACAATTTGCACCGGGTTGTTCGGGTCGGTGACATTCACCACGATCATGCCGTTTTTGGCGCCTACCAGCGCATACTCATAACCGCCGGCGCTGTAACCCCAGATATTGGCCAGTTTTTGGCCGGGGAATTCGAGGGTGGAACGCAGGCTGACGTTGAGGTTTTGGGAAAGGCAGGGGGAGAGGGTAATGGATAAACAGACCAGTAGAGTGTGTATTTGTTTGAGCATAGCAACCAATAATTTCTACAATATCCGCCTGGCCGGGGTCGGCGCAGAAAGGCGTAATGAAACCACCATAATAATCAGGTTTTGCGGCGTTCACCGGCGGCGCCCGTTCATTCCAACAAACTCACCCCATTCAAATCCGTTGTCAGCACCACGCTCATATAATCGAAGTAAGGCCGCATCGCCTCGAAAGTCAGTTTTACTTCCCGGAGAAAACCCTCGCGCAACACCTCGGCATCGGTGAAGTTCCGTTGTACGGTAAAACTCTTTTTCCGAATCAGGTCGATGGCGGGATCGTCCTTGTCGTACCCTTTGGGAGCAGTTTTTACTTCCTCACCCTGAATGGTTCCGAAATATTTTTGAAAAGTGGCGTCGGCCATGATTTGACGGACAGGCTGGGCGTCCACGGCGAATTCGTCGCGAATACGTTTGAGGTCCTGGGGATTGGGCTGCCAGAAGCCGCCGCCGGCAAAGGAGGCGCCGGGCTCGATGTGAAGGTAGTATCCGCCCCGCCGCTTTTTGGTGGCGCGGGAAAAGTGAATGCCGAAATGATTCTTGTACGGCGATTTATCGGCGGAAAAGCGCACGTCGCGGTATATGCGGAACAACGTGGTTTCGTCCAGATGATCGGTTTCTCCCAGCGCCTGTTCGAGGGCGTGGGTGAATTGCTTCATGTTTTCCAGCGCGGCTTCGTAACGGGCCTTATTGGCCTGAAACCAGGGGCGGTTGTTGTTTTCGGACAGGTCGCGCAGAAATTGCAGGGTAGCGGGGAGGATGGTCATATATTGAAACTGACTTTATCGTAAACGGCCTCTCTGGAAATTCGGTTGTGCGGTATCGTTACTCCGGCCATTTTTTCAAGGATTCCGTTATAAAAGGCATATTTCTCCCCCGCTTTCCGTTCGAGGCGCAGGTACTCGGCAACGCTGTATGTCTTGGTGGACGAGATAGCGGTCATTTGCTTTAATTTTTTACAAAAATACAATTTTATGCGCAAATCACTCAATCACTCAATCACTCAATCACTCAATCACTCAATCACTCAATCACTCTGCTCAGCAGCCATTCCTTTTCCGTCAATACGGGCTCCGAAGCGATCTGCCGGCGCAACTTATCCGCGTCGCCGGGCGAGCGGCGCAGCAGGGCGCGGGTAAAGCGTACAATATTAAGATAATTTTCGCGGTGGTAGCCCACGGCCCGCTGGCGCCGGATGTAGTTGTTCATGCTGTCGAGGTGACTTTCCAGCAGATCGGTTTCGCCGGTTTCGTAATAAATTTTCAGTTGCAGGGTTTTGGCGTTCAGGCTGTTGATAAAATCTTTGTAATCGGCGCGCTGCAGGTATAAAAGGGCTGCCTTGTAATCCTGCCGGGTATAAGCCACGCGGGCCATGTTCAGGCTAAACGTTGATTCCCGGAAGCCGCGTTCCAGATAAGATTTATACCGGTGGATAAACTCCTCTGCCCAGGCAACTTCCTGAAGGCGAATGGCCACGCCCACAATGTTGTGAAAGGCAAAACGCGAGAGCAGTCCGTTTTCAAGCAGGAGTTCGCGATCCAGTGCTTCCCGGTAAAGTTCGAACGTGATGCGATACCAGGATTTCCCGCCCGTTTCATTGCTTTTTTTAACGCCATAATTGATGGCCAGCAGATACAGCGACCGCAGTTCCTCCGGCGGGAACCGGTCGGCAAAGTTGGAAAGCGTTTCCCGGAAACGGATAAAATACGTTTCAGCGGCGGGGTCGGCCAGGAAATGGCAGGCGTGAAAGTAAAGAGCGATAGCCGGTATGCGCAGTAATTCTTCCGTTTCCACGTGTTCAAAAATAGCGTCGAGCAACCCGAAACGGTACTCGGTTTTGAACACCGCCTGGTGCGAACGCGCCAGACAGACGTGCCGGAGTTTGCGGGCAATATAGGTGATGTCGAGCAGGTCGGATATTTCCTGCAGGTTGAAGGCTTCGTAGCGTTTGGCGGCCGAAGCCGACTGGAACTGCTCCAGTTCGATGCGGTGCAGGTCGTCGAAGTGTTCAGCATGGCGACAGGCTTGCCGTTCACGGTCGCGGCGCACTTCGCGCAGGGCGATCTGGGCGTGTTTGGGCAGGTTTCGTTTGCGATAGGCGCCGGCCAGGCGGATCTTATTGCGCTCCGGATCGGCGAATTTTTCGCAGTATATCCAGTAATGTTCGAGCAGTTCAAGCAGGTCGCTGTTGGCCAGGCGGAGTTTCTGGTCGTCGTATTCAATACCGGGGTAAACCGCTTCGAAAGCCTCCCGCGACTTTGGCGTTTTATCTGTTTCCACGCAATGACGGAGGTAAGCAGCCAAAGCGATCAGTTGCGCTTTGCGGTTGAAAAACGGCGAACGCGCGAACTGGTCGAATTCGCGCAGTTCGGATTTGCTCAGCCTGGCAAAGGCTTCCCACAGGAGGGTTTTTTCCATTTTATACACGTTTAACGCGCCTTACCTTTTTACAAAAATCTGTTTCCACAGATTTAAATCCAAATTATTGCTACATTTTTTTAAAATTTAAACTGATTATCAATTATTTAAAATAAATAAACAAAAAAGTACGCTACAATTTTAAATTTTTGTCTTTGCGCATCGAGCCAGCATCCGGCACATTTGCAGTATCAAATACATTGTGAAAAGTCCCACGCATGAAAAAACACGTACTCGTCGCCTTATTGTTGCTCGCCGGTATCCGTTCGGCGTTTACCCAATGCTCGGCCAATGCCGGCCCGAATCAGTTACTGACCTGCCTGACTACGGAGGTGGTGTTGCAGGGTTCGTCCAACATACCGGGCGCCACCTACGCCTGGTCGGGGCCCGGCGGCTTTACCTCCACCGTGCAAAACCCGGCGGTTGTGATGCCCGGCCCTTATTCGCTCACTATTACCGATCCCTCCGACGGATGTACGGCCACGGCCAGCACTACTGTTCTGCAGGATATCGCGCCGCCCACTGTCAGCGCCACCGGCGGCATATTAACCTGTGCTATTCCATCTATTAGTCTGAATATCAATACTGTGCCTGATTTTATTCCCTGGTATTGCGATGGGCCGCAAAGCTTTTCGTATCCGGCGCAACCCATCGTAACACTGCCGGGGGTCTACCAAATTGTCGCGACCAATCCGGCTAATGGTTGCACGGCAAACATGATGGTTACAGTAGCTCAGGATACAGATGTTCCAATCGCTACTGCCGCGGGTGGAATGATCAGTTGTCAAAGTCCATCCTTTACGCTCAATGGTACCGGCTCCAGCACCGGCCCGCAGTTTTCGTATATTTGGGAAGCCATCACTGGTAACATTGTTTCCGGGGCGAATACGCTCACCCCCGTGGTAAATGCAGCGGGCATTTACAGACTGACCGTTTTCAACAATGCCAACGGATGCTCCAGTACCGCGCAGGCCGAGGTGACCGGTGGTTTTACCCAGATCGACCTTACCGCGAGCGGCGGAACAGTCGGCTGCACTCCCGCCGACATCACGCTGACAGCGTCTTCCAATGTGGCCGGTGTGACCTTCAACTGGAGCGGGCCGGTTAATTTTAACTCCTTTTTGCAAAATCCTGTAATCCTCAATGCCGGGCCTTTAAATGCCGGATTATACACCGTTATAGCCGTTGAACCCGTAAACGGATGCTCTGCCACGGCCACCGCGGAAGTGACTATCGGGCCCGACGTGCCGCGGGTGGAGGCGATAATAACCACCCCGTCGTGCACCAACGATCCTTCCGGGGCCATCATACTCGAGGCCAGCGGCGGTACGCCGCCTTATACCTACGCGTGGGCAGGGCCCAATCTTTTTACCAGTACCACGAAGGATATAACAGGCCTGATCGCCGGGATTTACCAGCTGACCATAACGGATGTCACAGGCTGTTCCAACGTTCAGCCATTCACCGTTGCGGAACCGGCGCCGCTTGTATTAACCCCGGATATTACCCCCGTAAGTTGCAACGGCGGCTCCGACGGTTCGGTATCGGTATCGGTGTCGGGCGGAAATGGCCTCGCATTTTCTTATTTTTGGTCGAACGGGACGACAACCCCCGTACTGAATGGCTTATCGGCGGGAACCTATACCCTGACGGTAACCGACGTCGGCAATTGTACCGCGCTCCTGCAAGTTCAGGTGACCGAACCGGAGCCGCTCACGTCGCCGGGGGTGTTGATCTGTGAAAACAGCGTCAGCCTTCAGATTGCCGGGGGCGTCCTACCTTATTTTGTCGTCTGGCGCATAGACAACCCTAACGGCCCGGTTATAGCCACCGGTACCAGCCCGACCGGTCTTTTCCCCGGCGGAACGTATTATCCCTCCGTATTGGACGGGAAAAATTGCGCTTTCCAGCCCGACCCCGTAACCCTGAGCCCCGGCAACACCCTGCCCTGCACCCGGGTGACGGGGCGGGTGATACTCGACGAAAATCAAAATTGCGCCCCCGATTCGATAGAAACCGGCCTGTCGAACTGGTTCCTGAAAGCTGAGGGGCCAAACGGCACGTTTTACGGTTTGAGCGACGCTACCGGGCAATACCATATCAGCCTCTTGCCGGGCGACTATACCGTAACGCTTTTTCCGAAGGGCGCCCAGGATTCAATTTGCCAAAATGATTTTCCGGTTGCGCTCATATTTCAGGGCGAAGTCGATACGGTTGATTTCCTGGCCCGCCCGGCTCATCCCGCCTGCGCGTCTTTAAGCGTCAGTCTTGCATCTACAGCCCTGCGCCGTTGTTTCAACACCAACTACTATCACGTCAATTATTGCAACGATGGCCCCGGCGCTGCCGAAGATGTGTACGTCGACGTTACGCTGGACCCGTTGATGACCATTGTGATTACTTCGGTACCCTTTACCGATCTGGGCAACCACGTGTACCGCTTTCAGGCCGGCGACATGGCGCCCGGCGATTGCGGCGTTTTCTGGATACGGACCGAACTTTCCTGCGACGCCATCCTGGGACAAACCCATTGCGCCGAGGCGCATATTTACCCCGACACACCCTGCGACCCCGCCGATTCGCTATGGTCGGGCGCGCTCCTGGAAGTTACTTCCGTGTGCGACGGCGATTCCCTGGATTTTATCCTGAAAAATACGGGGTTAAATGAAATGGGTCAGGCGCTGGAATACATCGTTATCGAAGACGGCATTATGACCTATCAGGGCATGGCGCCCCCGCTCGGGGCCGGCGAATCGATGACCGTGAGCGTGCCGGCCAACGGCTCTACCTGGCGCATAGAAGCCAAACAGGAGGCACTGGCGCCGGTACAATCCGAGCCGGTATTGTCGGTGGAAGGTTGTACCACCACGGGTTCGTTCAGCACGGGTTTTGTCAATCAATTCCCGGTAAATGACGAGAGTCCCTTTGCCGACATCCTGTGCAGGGCGAATACCGCTTCCTACGACCCGAACGATAAACAGGGTTTCCCGGAGGGTTTCGGCGCCAAACATTATGTTCGCCCGGGTACGGAACTGGAGTATCTCATCCGTTTTCAAAATACCGGCAA
>JAKLJF010000250.1:0-319 GCA_023151335.1 Thermoanaerobaculia bacterium
GAGATCGAATACGGCATTATCCGCAAACAACCCAAATTGGTGGAAGACGAACCGGGATGGGGGGATTGATCAAGTAGCTGAACACGCAAGTTGGCAAGGGGTTTGTTTGGTGAATGCGCTAAATTTGTGGCGTTGCGCCGCATGAAAAGAGTACTTCTTTCCGCTTTTTCACTGTCTGTCGTTGGCTGTTGGGGGCTTTGGGCCCAAAAATCCGCCTTCCGGCTGGAGGAGATATCGCTTCCGGCCAGCTCTCCCGTGGCAACTATTGACTGCCTGTTTGAGGACTCCCGGGGCTTTTTGTGGATTGGAGCCTACACCG
>JAKLJF010000250.1:329-7225 GCA_023151335.1 Thermoanaerobaculia bacterium
GCTATGACGGCTACGAACTCCGGCACTTCCGGCACGACCCTAACGATCCGTACAGTATCAGCGACAATAAAATAAAAAAGATTGCAGAAGCCCCCGATGGCAATTTCTGGGTAGGCACCCAGGTTGGCCTGAATTTTTTTAACCTTAAAAACCGGCGGTTCAAACATTATTCGGACACCACAAAACATGGAATCGGCAAAGTTGAAATAAACGACCTCGCGCTGGATAAAAATGGAACGCTTTGGGTGGCGACAGTAAACGGGCTGTTCAAATTTGATCCGGATACGGATCAGTTTACCAGGGAATTCCCCGTTTCAAAAAACAGCGCGGCAAATATTGTGTCCCTTGAACCCGCCGGACAAGGTATTTACCTTGCACAACCGGATGCGCTTTTTTTCTTTCAGGAAAGCGGGGGCGCCCGACACATAGCCGTTCCCCCTCACGCCGGTTTTATCCGTGATCTTTACACCGGTATGAACGGTTTGCTCTGGATTGGCGCCTCCAACGGACTTTTTTGCCTTGACCAGGGCACGCAACAGATCACAGAAATTGCAGCGCTCCGGGAAACATCGGTCAACGCCATGACACGACAGGGCGATCAGTGGTTGATCTGTACCAACAAAGGCATGTATGTATTACAACCCGCAACCCGGGCAGTGGAAGGGCCGCTCTATGTGCAACTGAACGGGATAAACCAACAGGTGAATCATCTTCGGCTGGCTTATACTGCCTCCAATGGGATCACCTGGTTTTGTTCCAACACGCGTAAACTGTATAAAACCGATGTCCTTAAAGAGCGGTTCCGCCATGCGCCCATAGACCTTATGGAACCGATGAAGGGCCCCAGCGCTTTTTGTGAGTTATTTGAATATAGTCCGGGCGTATTGCTCATTCCCCGAACGGAAGGGGCAAGCCTGTTTGATATATATACGGGAAAGATTACCCGCTTTCCGTATGCTCCGCCTTACAACCGGGAAGGGTGGAATAAAGGGGTGACCTGTTTTTTGGAAGCAGGCGACAGCTTGTTATGGATCGGTACTGTGGGCGGATTATTTCTGCTGGACCAAAAACGCGGCCGGTTCGAGCCGCTCGAAAAGCAATTCAGCGCGCTGGAACAATTGCGGAGCGTCAGCATACGCAAGATCCATCGCGACAGAAAGGGTAATCTCTGGTTGGCGACATGGGGCCACGGTCTGTTTAAGATTGACTTCCGGCTACACGCCATCCGCCAGTACAACAACTCCATCGCCCACCAAACGGCCTACATCAACGCCAGCCGCACCATTCTCGAGACCCGGAACGGTGATTTGTGGTTTGGTACGCGGGGCGGTTTGCTCAAATACCTGGAGGAAAAGGATTCTTTCCTGGTTTACCGGAACATACCCAGCGCCCCTGCTTCTATGAGCGAAAACACGGCTTTTTGCCTTTATGAAGACGTCGATGGCAATATCTGGAGCGGCTCTTATGGGGGAGGATTGAACCATCTGGATGTAAAAACGGGAAAGTTCAGGCACTATACCACCGGTGACGGCCTGCTGAACAACAATGTGTTCAGTCTGATACCCGATCAAAAGAACAACCTCTGGCTGCTGACCTTCAATGGTATTACCCTTTTTAATCCGGTGCAAAAGACCTTCCGTACTTTTACGCACAACCAGGGACTGCTGAACACTGTTTTCGACGCCTTCCTGTACGGTAAAAGCCGTTTTTCCAATACCCTGTGTTTTTCCAATACCCTGTTTTTCGGGGGCACCAAGGGGATCGATTATTTTTACCCCGAGCGTGTGTCTGCCAGCAATCATACTGCCAGGGTCTGGTTCACAGATTTCAAATTATTCAATGAACCGGTTGCCGTTTCAGGCGACACAGCAACAGAAGGCAAATTTACCCTGCCGCAGGACCTCCTTTTTACAAAACAAATCACGCTGCGCTATGACCAGAATGTCATCAGCTTTGACTATGCGGCATTGGATTACTCTTCGCCTCAAACCATTGAGTACGCCTATCAATTGGTCGGCTTCGACACGGCCTGGCAATACGTGCGGGACAAACGCAGCGTCACGTTCACAAACCTTAACCCCGGCTCCTATACCCTCAAAATAAAAGCAAGCAACAGCGACGGCGTCTGGGATAATGAAGAGCGCTATGCCAACAGCATTTTGATCACCGTCATGCCGCCCTGGTGGCACAGCTGGCCTTTCAGAATATCGGTCTTGCTGGCTGTCGCCGGCATGGTAACGGCCCTTTACAACTACCGGATCCGGCAGATCCGCGAGCGGGAGACCCTGAAAACAGCGCTTAACCAACGCATCGCCCAGGTAAAAATGGAAGCGCTGCGTTCGCAGATGAACCCCCATTTTGTTTTCAACTGCCTGAGCTCGCTCAAATTGTTCGTGGAAAAGAACGAAACGGAAAAAGCCTCCGATCATATCAGTAAATTTGCCACGCTGTTGCGCCGGGTGCTCGACGATGCGCGTACGGAAACAGAAACCATCACACTGGAACGCGAACTGGATACCTTGAAGCGTTATGTGGAGCTCGAAATGATCCGCTTCAAGGAGAAGTTTGAATTTCGTATGGATATCAGCCCCGGCATCAACCTGCAAAACATCGAAATCCCTCCGCTAATCCTGCAACCATACGTAGAAAATGCCATCCTGCATGGCCTGCAACATAAAACGGACGGAAAAGGCGTGTTGCTGGTACAGGTGTTGGACAGCAAAGACCACGTTAAAATTGTGGTGGAAGACAACGGTGTGGGCCGGGAAGCAGCGAAAGCCATTAAGGCCCGAAACCCCGTCCCGCAACCATCGCACGGCCTGAACGTAACCGCCGAACGCCTGGAATATTTCTCGCAAAAACACAACATCCGGACCTCCGTAGAGACCACTGACCTTCGAACCTCCGACGGCAACGCCTCAGGTACCCGGGTAATGTTGACTTTTCAAACGGATTGACTGACATGAACTGCGTATTGATAGACGACGAGGCGGATTGCCTTGAATTGCTGACACTTCTTATCCGGAAATATTGCCCCGAATTGCACATCATTGGTCAATACGACAACCCGTATGCCGGGATCGATGCAATCTGGGAAAAGCGACCCGACCTGGTTTTTCTGGACGTAGACATGCCCCGGATCAACGGCTTTGGAGTACTGGATGCCTGCCGTGAAGTGCCGTTTCAGGTCATATTCACTACGGCCTACCAGGAATATGCCGTGAAGGCCTTCAAATACAGCGCAACGGGTTATTTGCTTAAACCCATTGACCGGAGCGACCTGTGGGAGGCTGTACAAAAAGCGCGGCACATGCAGTCGGTGCAGCAAATTGCCGAGCAAAGGGAGGTTTTATTTAACTTCCTGCACCCCACACATCCCAATAAAGAACGGATAGCCCTGCCCACCGCCGATGGTATCGTATTCCTTCCGGTGGCTGATATTGAATATTGTGAGGCCGACGGCAATTACACCAGGGTATTCGTGGCAGGTATGCAAAAAGAAATGTTGTTCGTTAAGCCCCTGAAAGAAATTGAGGAGATGCTCCAGGGGAGTACTTTCTACCGGACGCACAACTCATACCTGGTCAACCTGAAAAAAGTACGGCAGTATATCAGAGGCGAAGGCGGCGAACTCATGATGGGCAACAACCGCCTGGTGCCGGTGGCGCGTCCGAAAAAACAAGAACTACTGGAGCGCCTGCACAGCATATAAGATAAATAACAGGCGCGCAGCCTCCGTACGGCCGGCCTAACTTGCGTCATCTCGTCTATGAAGATGACCGCGCCTTACCTTTTTGATTGAACAGCCGGTGGCTATATTTTCCCGCAATTGTCCAATGCGCGGTCCTGTTGACCACACAGCAAACCAGTTGTTAATGGCTCCTGCGTATATGTGTCGGCCGAGGTCAGGGTGGTGGTAAGCCATCACATGAATGCACGACAGCCGGCATACATATACGCAGCGAGCTATTGACGCTAAGGCGTCTTCACCACATTCCCCACCTTTTTCACCTTCACCTCTATCCGATTGTTCAGATTGTGCTCGGCGTCGGTGCAGCTGACGCCATCCGCGCAGCGGTTGCGCAGTTGGGTTTCGCCTTTGCCGCTGGCCGTGATGCGGTTTTCTTCTATGCCTTTATACACCAGGTAAGCCTTGGCGTTTTTGGCCCGTTCTTCCGATATGGACTGGTTTGCTTTGGCGTCGCCCCGGCTGTCGGTATGCACCGTCAGGTCGATCTCCATTTCCGGGTATCGCTGCAGTAATTCCAGCAAGGCGTCGAGGTGGCGCACAGCGCTTTGGTTGAGGGTTGTTTTTCCGGGCTCGAAGTTAATTTTATCGATGGTGAGCGTATAGCCGTCCTGTACCGGGCGGGCCAGCAGCGCCTCGGCTTTTTCGGCGTCGGCGGCGTTGATATCTACCGGTTGCATGCGGATATTGCTGTTGATCGATTTACTGCGCGCGGCGGCCACGGTGAGATTTTGCGGGCGGAAGCCCTCGCGCTTCACCTGGAGCAGGTACTCGCCTTCGAGGGGCAGGCAGAGCTCGTATTCGCCGTTTTCGTCGGTATGCGCCGTCACTTGCTGATTGCTTTCTTTATGGGTAAAAGTCAGGGTGGCGCCGGCGATGCGGGTGCGGAACTTGTCGGTGGCGATAGTGCCGGTGACCCGGTGGCAAATTGCTTCTTCAAAGAGCGCCAGGGACAAGGTGCCGCCCTTGTCCGGTTCCACGGAATACAGGCGTTCGCTGGTTTGATAGCCGTCGAAACTGGCCAGCACCAGGTAACTGCGGTACATGAGGAAATCGGCATACGCCATGCCGCTGGCATTGGTATAGTTGTCCGGGTTGCCCAGTTGGTCGGCGTCTTTCCGCACTAAGCGGAGGCTGAAAGAGTTGGGCGATTCGGGTGTGGGCGCCAGATCCACGTCGTAAAAATCGTTCTGTGCGGAAATAAAGCCGTCGTCGGATGGTTGCAGGATACGGATCGCGGCGCCGGGAATCGGCTGCCCGGTACGGCCGTCGGTCACCAGTATTTCCACACGGCTGGGTTCCGGCCTGGCAAAACCTTCGATGCCGGCGATGGTCTTGAAAAAATAAATGTCATAATCGCCGTGCCCGCCGGGGCGTTTGCTGGCAAAATAGCCGAAAGTACCGTCTTCATTGGTGATGATACCCATATCGTCTGCTTCGGAATTGTAGGGCGCTGCCATGTGCTCGGCGCCTTCATCCGGGTTGTCCGGGTTCACGCTGTACAGATCCAGGCCGCCCAGGGCATCGGGATGCCCGTTGGAAGAGAAGAAAAGGGTTTTGCCGGCGTAATTGATATATGGCGTTATTTCGCTTTTAGGGGTATTGACTTTCGGGCCGAGATTTTGCGGCGCCGACCAGCCCTGCGGCGTTTTTTTCGCCAGGTAAATATCATAGCCGCCGAAGCCGCCGGGCATGTCGGAGGCGAAATACAGGGTGGATCCGTCGGTGCTCAGGCTCGGATGCACACAGTTGTAATCGTCGCTGCAGAAGGGCAGTTCCCGGATATTGACCCAGTCTTCCTTGCCTTTAACGGCCTGGTAAATTTTCATGGTCAACTTGCCGCCCGCGCCGGCTTTGGGTACGCCGCGGTTGTTGTTGTTCCGGGTAAAATAAAGGGTGTCGGCATTTTTGCTGAAACAGAGGGGGCCCTCGTTCAGGTTGGAATTGAGTTCTTCCGAGTCGTACAAACCCCGGATGGTCGGTTCGCGGTTGGCGTCGAGCGGTGTGGAATAGACGTCGAGCGTCGGGGTATCGAAGTATTTTTTGCCGGCGAGGGGGCCGGTCCGCCCGCTGTTGGATACAAACAGCAAATAATCATTGCCCATAAATGCCGGGGCGAAATCGATGCCGGGGCCATTCAGGGAGGCGGCGTTGCGCACATCTACGCTTCCGGGCTGGTTTTTTTCGCGGAACCGGTCTTTTGATTTGCTTTTATTGGATTGTTGGGCAGCGAGTTCGATTGTTGTAAAAAAAATCAGAAGGGGGGTGAGGATTAAGAACGTTTTAGTCATTCCGATAATGTGTTGATTTTATTCAGGTCAAAAAACGCTGGTGTTGCCTAAAAATTGCCTTGCAGCCGTTAGCTGGCTTCGGTTGTCAGACGAATGAAGTAAGCAGAAGTCACCTTAATAGTTGGTGCCCGTAGGTAATGTGCCATCGGTCGTTGCCGGGGGGTTGAAATCCCACCTGATCGTGGCTTCGATGGTGCCGTTGTTGAATTTGCGCAGCCGGGTGAGGCCAATGTCATACGACAGGCAAAAGAAGAGTTTGTCGGTGGCATTAATGCCCGCCAAAACAGCCAGGCTCTCTCCGAGTCCCTTGGTGTCGCCGCCGGCCCTGTAATTGAAACCCGCGAAAAACTTGTCCATCATCCGGGCGCTGACGTTCAGTTCGGCGTCGAAAGGCGCGTGCGGCACATACTTCAGGAGCACCTGCGGGGTAATGACGATGTCTTCCCCGGCCCTGATATTCAGACCGCCCATGCCATTCATGTGCCACTCCTCGCGCGACAGCTCGCTGCCGTTCTCCACAAAATCGATATTGTTCTTGACCACACGCGGCAAGCCGAAACCGGCAAACCAAATGTCGTTTTTATAGAAAAATCCCGCGCCAAAATTGATCACGAATTTATTGGTGTTATCCACGGGAATGGCGATATCCGTACCGGCCGGCGTGGGACTGTACAGACGGTCGTCGCTCCAGTTTTGCGAGATATTGCGCGGGCTGAACTGTATCCCGATGCCCAGATGCCCCCGGCGCATGGGGATGCGGTAGCAGTAGGCAATATCGGCCGTCAGGGTTTTGGTAATACCGATACTGCTCCGCGACAAGGTCACGCCAAAACCCAACCGCTCGCCGAGCATGGGCT
>JAKLJF010000251.1 GCA_023151335.1 Thermoanaerobaculia bacterium
GCCATATTCGTTCTGATAGTCGGGCCATATCAGGACGTTTTCGAAGGTAATGCCGGTGTTGACCGTGACGCCGATACCCTCGCGTCCGCCGGCGAATGCTTTTCCTTTTTTCAGTGTAATCAGAATGACGCCGTTGCTGCCCCGTGAGCCATACAGCGCCGAAGCGGCCTGCCCTTTTAAGACACTGACAGATTCAACGTCGTTGGGATTCAGGTCCTGAACCGGACTTCCGTAGTCATATCCGCCACCGCCTGTTTTTTGCGAGGGGAAAGAAAAGTTGGAATTATCCAGCGGGATCCCGTCCACCACAAACAGGGGCTGGTTTTCGCCGGTAAGCGAACGCAAACCGCGCAACAGGATCCGGACGGAGCCGCCAAGGTTCCCCGAAGTGCCGGTCATTTGCATGCCTGCCACATTTCCGGAGAGGTTGTTGATCAGGTTGACGTCGCGTACGCGGGCAACGTCCTCTCCCTGCACTTGCTGCACGGCATAGCCCAGCGATTTTTCGGAGCGGGTGATGCCGAGCGCCGTCACCACTGCCTCGCGGAGCATGATACCTTCAAGCAGTGTGATCACGACCGATGTGGTTCCTGCGCTGATTAGAACTTCCCGGGAAGCGTAGCCTGAATAACTGGCCACCAGCGTCTGATCGCCGGGGGGAAGTTGGAGGGTAAAAGCCCCGGTATGGTCTGTCACGACGCCAAGGTCGGTGTTTTTTACCAGCACCGTGGCCCCGGGTAAAGGTGCGCCGTGTCCGTCTGAAACGGTACCCTGCAGGGTAACCTGACTCCAATGGGCTAATGATTGAAGGAGTGCCAGCGTGATCAAAATACTTTTTTTCATCGAGGCAGAAGGTTTTAGCAGAAAGGACATCTTTGCGAAAAGGACCGTAAATGGTCGTCCTTTTCTTAAGCGGCTCATTCTTTCCGGTACGCCGGAAAATATTGTGCTGCCAATTGGCGGAAGGCCGGTTTCCCATGTAACGCCTGCAAATCCTGGTCGTTCCAGAGTTGATCCGGCCGGTCGAAGCCATATTCGAAGGCTTTACGGAGCGATGCCAGCGCTTCGTCGGGTTGCCCCTTCAGCGCGGCGGCACAGGCCAGATCGTACCAGGCCAGCGGCGATTGCGGATCGATGAGCAACGCGCGGCGGTACAGGTTTTCGGCAGCGGCGATCTCGCCTTTTTTGTGGTAAACTTCACCGAGGGTGAGGTAGGTGTGGGGGCTCCAATGGCCCAGGCTGACGGCGGTAATGCCGAGTTCCTGGGCGTCGTCGATCCGGTTCAGGCGGAGCATGACGTTACTCCGGTTGGAATAAGGCACGCTCCAGGTAGGCGAGTACCCGGAGGCGATCCGGAAAAGGCTGTCAGCGGTAAGGTACTGCCCCATCAGACCTCTGACCACGCCTATTTCATTGTATATAAAAGCCGCTTCGGGTTCGAGCGCGATGGCGCGTTGTTGTTTTTCCAGCGCTTCCGGCAACAGGGCGGCGTCCGGTCGCCGTTCGTATTCCAGCCGCAGGACGAGCCCTTCAAAATATAACATTTTTGCCTCCAGCAATTTTGCCATGAAGTGACTGTTGCCCAGAATATCGATGGTGCGTTTCAGGTATTGTGGATACAACTTGTAGTGATCGCGGTCTTTCCGTCGCCGGAGCAGTTCCTTGGCGCTGGTTTGCAGGTAGGCATTTAATGCCTGTTGCGTATCATCCTGATAAGCAACGGCCATACGCCGCAGGAGCTGCCTGTGCACGGCGCTCAGTTCCGTCCGGCGGAGCAGGCTGTCGAGCAGGCCGGCGGCGCAGCGTTCGGGGGGCGTGAGCAATTGGCCCAGGCGGATGGTGAGGATAAAATCCTCGTACAGATGCCGGGTGGCGGAATCGGCATGGGCGGTCATGTATTTATCGAGGGGTTGCACCTCCAGTTGCAGGATGGGCGTGAAGAGGTTTTCCTTTTGTCCGCCGGGGTTGAGGCGCGCATTTTCGCGGGCTTTGCAGATCCAGTCGTCGTTGTAGGGGAAGGCCAGGCAGGCATAATTGCCGGTCGGGGGGCGCTTTTTTTCCCATTGTTTGAGGTATTGCGCCAGTTCGGGGCCAAGTATCCGTTGGTTGTCGTCGGTATCGGCCAGGCCCAGCAGGCCGGCGAGCAGGGCGCGGCCGTACGATTGGTTTTGGATCGTTGAATCGGCTGCCTTTTCGCGGACGGCCGGTTTTGCCTGTCCCAGTCTTTCAAAGCGCAGGCCGTTCTTTTTTTCGGCGCCGTCCCACAATCCGCCGTAGGGCCGTTTTTCCAGTATGGGCCGGAATTCTGCACAAAAAAATACGCGCGCGCCTTTTTCGCGCGCCGCTTCGCCCAGCAAGCCGGTGAGTTTTTCCAGTGAAAAATAACCGGCATCGGTAGGCGCCGGCGGCGAATCGAAAAACAACAGGCGCGCGGGGCCTTGTTCTTTCAATTGGGCGCCGCCGGCGCAATACACCACGATCTTGTCCCCCTTCCGGCTCTCGTTCAGGAGCCAGTATAAAGCATCGGTAAACCCCGCCAGCGTGGCTGTTTCGTCGGTCAGCAATACCAGGTCTTCCGAAGCGATGCTGCCGCCATACGGCGTTTTCAAAAAAGCGGCAAACGCCTCCGCGTCGCGCCGGGCAAAAGGCAGTTCCGCGAAGCCGGCATTCTGATAGCGGCTCAGGCCCACTACCAATGCCCGGATGACGCCGCGCGGGCCCGTGGAACTGGTGCTGATCACCGGCGATAATACCGGGTGAAAATACCGGATGGTCTCTTCCTGGGCAGTGCTCTGCCACGGAATCAACAGGCAGAAGATAAGCGGGAGGGAAGGGGGGAGGCGCATGGATTGAATTTACGATCTACGATTTACGATTTACGATTCAGCATCACTGTCTGGCCTTCGCATCGGGCTGGCAGGCCGCCGGAAGCGTCATGGTTTTGATCAGCGACTGTTTGGTGCTTTTTTTCGTCACTTTGATGCTGGCGGTTTCGCCGCAGGCACATTCGAGTGTGGCCGCGCGGCCGGCCGGTTTTCCGTCGATCGTCCATTCGTAAGTAAAATCGGAAGCGCGGGCGCTCGCGTCGGGCAGCAGCACTTCGAGCGATACGCCGGAACGGGTGCAAACGGATTGCATAACCTCGAAATGAATATCCGCCGGGATCCGGGCTGTTTCCGACTGTGCGACCTGGAGGTTCGTCAACCGCTTGCAGCTTAATTTTTCGGGTTGCACGACCAGGGTAGCGTACAGCTCCGTGTTCGATCCCCGTTCAATACAGCGTACACAGGATTGCGCGGTTTTACAGTTGGCGTCAGCCTGCGCCTGCAATTGCGCTTTTACTTTGGGAATGGCTTCATCGCAAAAAGGTGTGACAGGTACCGGCACGGCGGCCTTCGGGGCGGCAGTATTGGCAGGTGTGCCGCCTTGCGCCAGGGCAGATTGGGCGCCGGCGACCAGCATAAACAGCAACATGCCCGCAGAGACGAGAAACAATTGGCATTTTTTCATTCGTTAACGATTTGATAAGTGAAAAATAGATGCGGCCGGCAGCCCCGGCCTGAAATATTAATCCGGATTCGGAGGAGAGGTTATCACCGATGCTTCGACTTTTATATTTTGACATTTTCAATCTTTGGCCTGGTCGGGGAAGTGCTTTTTCATCACCCCCTTCCACTCCGTCCCGAGGTCTCGGGACCGTAGCGGAGCGAGGTCTTCGTCTTTTTCCAGTTGTTCGAAAGTAGCGCCCTTGCCGATGGCCTGTTCCACGTAGCCGAAGGCTTCTTCCGTTTTGCCTTCCGCGGCGAGGAGGTAGGCCATGCCGAGCATGGCCGGGGCATAGTTAGGGTTGAGCGCTATCGCTTTGAGGAAGTTTTGCCGGGCGTCTTCGGGGCGGTTGGTTTTGAAACAGACCATGCCGAGGTGTCTGCGAGCGTTGGCAAAAGTAGAATCGAGGACAATGGCTTTTTTTAAAACCTGCTCCGCTTCGTCGTAGCGACGGATGTTGAGATAAACAAAACCAAGGTTATTCCAGGCAATGATATTTGCCGAATCGAGCGCGATTGATTTTTTGCAACTCTGCTCCGCTTCGGCAAAGCGGCGGGTTCGGATGTACAAGTAACCCAGGTTGTTCCAGCAAGTGGAATTTGTTGAATCCAACGCAATGGCTTTTTTGATCAATTGTTCCGCTTCCGCGTAACGGCGGATGTCGGTGTACACTCTTCCGAGGCTCTCCCAGTGTTTGGAAACGGTTGAATCGAGTTCAATGGCTTTTTGTAAAAACTGCTCTGCTTCGGCGTAGCGTCGGGTATCCATGTACATAATCCCAAGGTTTACCCACGCAGGAACAAGTTCCGAGTCCTGGGTCAGGGCTTTTTTGTAAGCCTGCTCCGCTTCGGCGTACCGCTGGGTTCGGTAGTACAAAAGCCCAAGGTTATTCCAGATAGTGGCCGTCGAATCCTGCGCAATGGCTTTTAAGAATACTCGCTCCGCTTCGGTATAGCGTCGGGTTTGGCTGTACAAATGCCCCAGATTGCCCCAAGCAGAGGCATAAGTCGAATCCAACGCAATGGCTTTTTGTAAAACCTGCTCTGCTTCGACATAGCGCCGGCTATGGTTGTACAAATACCCGAGATAGTTCCAGGTAGTAGCATAAGTCGAATCCAGTGCAATGGCTTTTAATAATACCCGCTCCGCTTCGGCGAAGCGGCGAGTTTTAAGGTACGTTTCCCCTATGATGACCCATGTAGTCGCAACGGTTGAGTCCAGCGAAAGCGATTTATCGAAAAACGATTCCGCTTCGGCATGCCGGCCCACTTTGCTATACAAACTCCCAAGATGGTTCCACCAACAGGGGTATGTGGCGCCGCCTGACTGGAGGTACTTATCAAACATGGCCAAGGCCTTTTTCATATTCTCAGTCCCGGTTTGATTGGTATACCAAAATGCCCAATAATTGAGGACGTAAGGGTGAGTAGAATCAAGGGCTTCGGCCTGTTGCACAGCCTGCTTTGACAATTCCCACTTGTTTTGATAAAATAGATCATACGCCAAATTAACAAATGGCAGCACCCAGTTGGGCGCGAGGTTTCGGGCTTGGCGAGCGCAGGCGAAGGCCGAGTCGGGCTGCCGGAGGTTATTGGTGTAGACAGAAGTCATCCAATGCCAGGGTAGCGGCGATTGGGGCTCCAGTTCCAGCGACTGCCGAAAAAGCGACAGGCACTCCCTGCCAAGGCTCTCGTCGTAGTTGCGGTGCTTTATCTGCGAAATACCCATGAACAACCGCTGCCGGGCCTGCAAGGGACGGTACATATAGTGTCCCTCTCCGAGCAATTCCGCTGCTCGCGCCAGTTGCCGGGGAATGAGACTGATTTTCAAAGTTTTGTTGAGGCACTCCAGTTGCAGCACGTCGGCTTTGAGCCAGATGTTCATAGCCTGCTGCGCATCATCCTGCAAAGCCGCCGCGTAATTGCGTTTCATAAACCCCCACAGCGGTTCAAGTGCCGTATGTTGAGAAAGCCGGGTGTAATAAACGTCCGCGCAATCGTTTTCCGGCGCCCCCGACTGGGTCGGGACAGGAAAAAACCGCTTGTCTTGAACGGCCCTTTTAAAGGCAACATATTGCTCCCGGATACCGGAGTCGATCCCGAGTACTCGGGACAGCACTTCGTCCTCGAAGCCGCGCTCTTCCACCGGCGCAAAAACCGGCATCTGCCCGGACTTGAATTTTTGCAAATCGGCCAATAGTTGGGCGTTCACCCGCGCCAGCCGCTCGGTTTTGTTGCCCAACAACATGGGCACCTGGCTTTGCGGGGCGGCCTCGGCGGTCACTTTGTCTTCGAGGTAGCGGTCGAGTTCTCCGACGGTCACGAGATCGTCTTCGTTGCGGTCGGCCAGGCCGAACAGCCCGTCCACGAGGTGGTAGGAGAAACAACCGCGTCCGCCGCCCCACTGCTCGCCTTCCAAACTGAACTCGTTGGGCTGGCAGGAGAGGATTTTGATTTCATTGGCGTATTGTTTGGCCAGATTGGCGCTTGTCAACTGCGCCCCGCCGATCTGACTGCCCGAGAGCTTCCCGGCGTGGCAGGCATCGGTGATCACCATCAACCTGGCCTTGTTCTGCGTGGAGAGCGTGGCGACGACCTCCTGCAAGAACGCCAGCGAGTAGGTGCCGCCGCCCATGTACACCCGTGACGGGGCGTCCCATGCAAGCAGGAAGCCCGGCTGAGAGACCATCTTTCGCTCCACGTCGCCGTGTCCGGAGAAGTAGATGATGACCTGGTCGCCTTCCTTGGCCTGTTCCACGAGGGCGTCGAGGGCCTCGGCAATGCGCCCGGCGGTGGCCTGCTCGTTGGTGAGCACCTTGAGGTGGTCGCCGTCGAGCGAGCCGCCCGCGGGCGAGCGCAGGAAGTTGGCAAATGCCTCCGCGTCGCGGTGGGCGAAACGCAGGTCGGGGATTTCGGGGTCGTGGTAGTCGGAGATGCCGATGACGACGGCTCTCGTGGAGTGATGAGTGATGAGCGATGAGCGATGAGTAGCGAGGGGGGCGGCGCCTTTTCCCGACGTATTCGGGACAGGTTCCTGGGCGGAAAGCGGCAACATCCCCCAAAGGGGCAAGAAGAACACGAAGCAATGTTTTCTCATGGCCGGAGGTTTTAGGGCTGAAAGATAAGGTATTTCACAAAAAAAGCCGCCCGTTTTTAAACGGAGCGGCCGGTGTTCATGAATACTTACCCAAACTATAGAAAAACATCGTTTTCATTTTTGAAGCCTGCCGGATTGTCCAGAGGCGACTTGCGGGGCGGCGCTTTTCTGCCGGAAATGCCCGCCGGTCGTTGCAAAGGGGCTGTCGGAAACGGCGGCGCCACTGTTTTGTTTTTGGAAGGTGGCGACGGCTGTTTTTTTGATGGGATCAACCGGGGTGGGGTCGTCCGTTACATCCGATTGGTCGAGGAAGTTAGCCGCTGTTGCTTTTTTGATGATATAGTCGGCCCCGGAGTCCGTACCCGGCGCATCGGTGGCGTCCGGTTGATGGTAGCTGGCTTCGGCGGATTTTTTTACGACGGGCTTCTCCGGGAGTATGGTTTCTTCGCTCAGGGATTCCTTGGTACAGGAAACGGCGAACAGGGCGAGGCTGAACAGGGCTGCAGACAGGCAAAAACGATGCGATTTCATTGTTTGAAGTTTTGACGGTGAAAGATTTCGGTTTCGTTTTTCATCGCGGTG
>JAKLJF010000252.1:0-1793 GCA_023151335.1 Thermoanaerobaculia bacterium
GGATACCCTGCGCTTCGCAGAGGGTATTCACAAAGTAGGTGCCCATTTGCGCGCCGGCGTTGCGCAGGGCGGCTTTGCCGGCCACGAGTTCAGCGTTGTCGAGGCCGCCCGCGTGTTTGCCGTCGGCGGCGAGAATTTGGGCGTTATAGGTGCTCACGGCGCGGGCTTCCACCCTGGCGCGGCAGCTTTGCATGCCGTTTTGCAGTCCGGTGCTTTCGCTGAAGGCTTCACCGAAGATGATGATGTCGGCGCCAAAGCGCGAGCCGATGCGGGAAGCGGCGGCGGCATCCTGGTTTTTAATGGCGTTAGCGAGTTCTTCGCTGTCGCGGATGGCTTTGTACACCGAGGGGTCGAGTACCCGGAATCCGGCGTTGATCAGGGTTTTGATGATCTCGGTTTCGCCGGCGGGATCGGGTACCCGGCGGGTGATGTGTATTTCCGGGATGATGATCATCACGGTGGGGCCGTTGCCGCCCTGATTGAGGGGGCAGGTGTTGCGGTCGTATTTGGGCGCGGCATCGGTTGCTTTCGGTTTATACGATTCGATCAGGTCTTTTTGGCCGACGATCAGGCCAACGGCGTCGAGGATGGCCTTTTCTACGGCGTCCTCCATGGCAGTGCTGCCGAATTTGGCTATATCGGTGTTGAATACCCGCACTTCGGGCTTGGTCACTTTTTTATTGATCGACTCCGACCAGAGCACTTCTCGGGTTTGCGGGTCGGTGATCTTGAGGATGAAGCCGATATGCGCTTTGTTGCTGCCCACGCCCAGGACGTGCAGTTTTTCTTCTTTGAATTCCGTTACCTCGCCGTTGATGATCAGCTGGGCGCCTTTCATTTTGGAAGCATCGGGACCGGAACCGTCGGTGGCGCCGCTTTGGTTGAACTTGACTTCGTCCATGGCGCCGCCAATTTTCTGAAGGCTTTCCAGTACGTTGAAACATTCCGTCTGGTTCAGCGCGTTGGCCAGCATGGCGCCCAGTTCGTTGCCCACCACGCCCTGTGCGCTGGTACGGGTGATATCGAAACTGGTGACGGTGATGCGCGGGCGTTGGTCGCGCGACAAACCTTTACAGGTGACGGGTACTTTTTCCACCGATTTTTTATTTTGGCTGAAAGCCGGCGTTGCGATGGCAAACAGGAAGAGGCTGGTCAGGGTGGCAATGTGGATGAAAACGGTACGCATAGCTTGTTTTTATGTTTGTTAAATGATGTTGTGGAGGTGATTTGCCGGTAAGAGGGGAAAGCGGCGGGGGTGGGTAACCTGTTTGCAGAAAAAAATTCAGAAAAAAATCCGTCTTTCGCTCTCTGAAAAAAACAGGCAGGAACAGGTTACTCCTCCTTTCAAAAGGGCCTCTAACCCATGATACAATCCTTTACCGACCAGCAGATTATTGAAGCCTTCCGGGCAGGCGGAACCGCGCGCGAACGCGCCTGGGAATACGCCTATAAAGACTGGCGCGACCGGGTGATCGGCACGGTAGTTGGAAAAGGCGGTACGCGTGAGGAAGCCAGGGATGCCATTCAGGAGGCCTTCGGGCCTTTTGAACGGCGGATCTGCCGGGCAGACTTTGTGTTGCAACACCGCTTGTCCACCTATTTTGTCACCTGTGTATACCGGCAGTGGGCGGGCAGAAAAAAGGAACGGAAAATGGAGCTGGTGGAATTTCAGGATCACCACCTGGCCAATTTTGCCGAAAGCGTGGAGGCCGATATCGCGCAGGGTGATCTGGCTCGCCTGCTCGACGAGACCATGGCGCGCCTCGGCGAACGATGCCATGCCATCCTGCGTT
>JAKLJF010000252.1:1803-2219 GCA_023151335.1 Thermoanaerobaculia bacterium
CGAAAAAATGGGTTTTGCCGGAGGAGAACAAGTGGCCAAAAACGAAAAACGCAAATGCCAGGAACGCTATGAAACGTACCTGTCGGGGCATCCCGACATCAAAAAATATATTCAACAGCTGCGCAATGGTTGACGATAGTCTACACGATAAAATAGAACAATACCTGCTCGGCCAACTGTCCCCGGATGAGTCGGCGCGTTTGGAGGCCGACATGGCTGCCGATCCGGCACTGGCGGAACAGGTGGCCCTGCAACGCCTGGGGCTGATGGGTATGCAGCGCCTGGCTGCGGCCGGCATGCGTGCCAAATTCGATGAGTGGGACGCCGACCTGGACGTTCCTCCTCCCACCACTTCGCCGCCCCATGCTGAGCCGGCGTCTGCCCGCAATCCCTGGATTGGGTCTACGATCGCCCTG
>JAKLJF010000252.1:2229-7170 GCA_023151335.1 Thermoanaerobaculia bacterium
CAGCAGGGGCTTTGTGGCATTTCGGGCAAATCAACAAAGAACGCGGGGAGCGGGAGCAGGAACGCCGGCAGATCGCTTTTCGCGATTCCATGATCGCCGTACTCCAGGCCGATTACCGGGCAAGGGCCGCCGAATTGGAAGCGTTGATGAGGGCCAAACCCGGCAGCGACTCCCTTGCGCTGCTCGAAATCAAACGGCTGCGGGACGAACTCGAGCGCAAAGACAAGGCCCTGCGCGAACTGGAACAGCGCCGGCCGGCCGGCAACAAACAGGTGGCTATGCGGCTGGCGCCACCGCCCACCCGGCTCAGGGGCAGCGGCGATGACGACCCCATACTGGGCGCCGCCAGACAAGCTTATGAAAAGCCCGACTACGACGAGGCGGTCCGCCTACTGAAAAGCATTCCCCCCGGCGACCCGCGGCAGGCGCAGGTAACGCAGATGCTGCCCTATGCGCTGTTTTACGCAGGCAGGTTTCAGGAATCCATTCCCGCTTTCGTGAATTTATGGGAACAGGATGAAGATAATGAAGCCATGAACGCCCAGGGCTATTTGCTGCTGTGCTATATTGCCGAGGGCAAAATGGCCGAAGCCCGGCAAATACGGCTGGTCATTCTGAAATATCCGCGGCATAAGTTTTATAAAACAGCTATTGAAGCGGAAAAAGAAATCCGCTGAGGCCAGGCCACAATCCATAATCCACACGCTGAAATGATAACGGAACACGCCTTTCCGGAATAAATATTCCGGGAAGGTTTTGCTTTTGCCCGATAAAACGGGATAAAAGCGCCGGTCCGGCGTACGACCAACAGTGTCCGCCCTGTAATTTGGAACTTGGAAAAATCAAGATCATCCAATGAAATACCCAAATCTGCTCTTCATTCTCCTGCTCGCCGCCGCCCTCCCGGCCCAGGAACCTGTCCCGAATCCATCGGAAAAAGGCGCCGCGCCCCTCGCGTCTCCCCCTCCTTCAGGAGGGGGCCGGGGGGAGGTCAGAGCCGTCATCGTCGGTATTTCCGACTACCAGTCGCCCCAGATCACCGACCTGCATTTCGCCCACCGCGACGCGGAGGTGTTCGCCGAATGGCTGCAATCACCCGCGGGGGGCAACGTACCAGCCGACAACGTGCAGTTGTTCACCAACGAACGCGCCTCCAGGGCTGCCGTCATCACGGCGCTGTACGACCTGCTCGACGTGTGCCGGCCCGGCGACCAACTTGTATTTTACTTCTCCGGTCATGGCGACGTGGAGACAAAGACCCGCAACAATCCCGGGTTTTTGCTCGCCCACGACACCCCGCCCAATGTGTATATGGCCGGTGCGATCAACCTGCGCGACCTGCAGGACATCGTAGGTACCCTTTCCGAAAGGCAGGTGAAAGTGCTCCTGATCACCGATGCCTGCCATGCCGGCAAACTCGCCGGGAGTGCTATCGGCGGCACGCAGGCCACGGCCTATTCGCTGCAGCAACAATTTGCCAACGAGGTGAAGATCATGTCCTGCCAGCCCAACGAGTTCTCCCTCGAAGGGGAGGAGTGGGGCGGCGGCCGGGGGGTGTTCAGTTACCATCTCATAGACGCGCTCACCGGCCTGGCCGATAAAAACGGCGACGGCACCGTGAACCTGCTCGAAGCGGGCCGCTACCTCGAAGAAACCGTGCCCGCCGCCACCGCCCCCCACCCGCAAATGCCGGTGACCTCGGGCGACCGCCTGGCAACCCTGGCCCGGGTGGACGCGGCCAGCCTCGCTGCCCTGAAACAATCCAAAAGCGGCTCAACGACACTACTTTCCAGTTCAGGCAGTAAAGGCCTGGAAGATGAAGTGCTGGCCCGCGCCGATTCACTCACCCGCGCCCGCTACCATGCATTCAAAATGGCTCTTAAAGGTAATAAGCTCCTGGAAAACAACGACTCCTGCGCCGACGCGCATTTCCGCTACCTCATCGGGCAGGAAGTGCTCGCCCCCTTGCACGGGCTGATGCGGCGCAATTTTGCCGTGGCTCTGCTGGATGAAGTGCAACAGGCGCTGAATGCTTTGCTGGCCGACGACCCCTACGAGGCCAACAACTGGCGCTACAACCCGGACAAATACGACCGGTACCCGGAGTACCTTCAGCGGGCAATGGAACTGCTGGGCGAACGGCACCACCTGCAACGCGCCCTGTCGTCGAAAAAACGCTATTTCGAAGGCTACCGCCTTGCCCGCTCCCTGACCGACGAGGCCATGCCGGCAACTATTCGCGACAGCATTCGCACCGTGGGCAAAGCCCTTTTGCTCGAAGCCGCCACGCTGGAACCTGATGCCGCGTATATTCCCCACACCATTGGCAGCCTGTACCGCTGGGCCAGTCCGGTGCAGACCGATTCGTTGGTCAAATACATGTCCCAGGCCATTGAACTGTCGCCTGCCTGGATTTTACCGTACGTGGACATCGCCACAGAGTGGTCGAATTCACAGAACAACCTGGACGAATCCGCCCGCTGGCTGATGGCAGCCCTGAAAATCAATCCCAATTCCTATCTCCTGCAGGAGCGGCTTTCGTGGCTGCGGCAATGGCAAAACCGGACGGACGAATCGCTCGAAATCTCCCAGAAAATGATAGCCGAAAAACCGGATTTATTTAATGCTTACGCTACGGCAGGCGTCACCTGTCTGATGCGAAAAGAATTTTTGAAAGCAGAAAAATTTTTCACGAAAGCCATCGAACTGGATAGCAACCCGAACGGCAATTGGGCTATAGAATTTACTATTGTTGCGCTTGGAAAAACCCGGCGCTTATCGCAGGCATTGGAATGGGGTGAAAGGTTTGTGAACGACAGTACGGTAGAAACAAATTTAAAATCGCATTTTTTACTGGATCTCCTGGTTGCCTGTTGGGATTCCCGCCGGAATGATTTGGTTGAACAGTACGCCGGCCGCGTGGAAAAACTTAACGTTATCGGGCCGCATTCGGCAGTAGCTAAGCTGTACAAAGCACTGGTTAAAATTACCGGCGGAGCAGAAGATGCCGGGCTGGCTCTGCTGGATGCCCTTTCAAAAGAAAACCCGTCAGACGGGGCCTTGCAGATTAAAGCCCTGGAAATGCAGGCGGTAGTTGCCTCAAAACAGGATGCATACCGGGCAGACAGTCTTTTCCGGAAAGCCATCGAATATACGAAGGATCTTTCCTGGTTGGATATCCGCATACATAACATCCTTGAATCCGCCCGCTTCCACTACGGCCAATTTTTACTCGCCCAAAACCGCGACGCCGTAGCGCTCAACCAGTTTAAAACCGGGCTGGAAGAAGAACCCCTCGGCTACTACCCCGCTTACGGCATGGCGTTATTTGCCGCCAAACAAGGCAAAAAAAACGAGGCCCTCGACTGGCTCGAAAAAGCGCTGGATAACTGGTATCCCATTCCCGGGCCAATTCTGGAAGAACCGCTGTTCAAAAAACTCCGCAAATCGAAACGGTTCAAGGCGATGATGGAGAAACATTTCCCGGATGATTTTAAAAAATAAGACCGGACAAACTTTTTTACGCCTTTATGCCCCTTTTAATGCCTTTTTTTTGTCTGCTTTTCAGCAGATGAAGATGTAATTTTTTGTAAAAAAGTTTTCAAACTAATTAATTGATTTATAATTAATTAGCATTTTTTTACTCCACATTTTTCCGTTTTTTCAAAGTTTTTAAATCGCATTTGCTGTCCTGTACAACCGCTGCAGGGAGGGCCATCTTTGTCTCATCAAATAAACAGGAAAACAATCGCTAATCTAAAACACGCTAATCAACATGTTTATCACTATGAGATCTACTTACACCACACCGCCCGTCCAGCGGTACCCCATTCTGAGCGAGCAAAAAGTGCGTGCAGAGGTGGTGCTGGGTTCGCCCAGCGCCAATTGCGGGGGCGTTGGCATCTGCCGGGTGATGGCCTACGGAGAAGGCGTAGACGTCACCTGTCCCAAAACGGAAGCCTGGCTCAGCCTCACCGAGGAAGGCCGGTTGCGCTTCGAATTTCAGAAATCCTCCATGGAAGGCCGTTATATGCGCCGCCATTTCCGGTGGATGCTTTTCCAGGTACTTGAACCCTACGTGGTGCCTTTCCGGCTCCTGGGCGGCCTGAAGATCGAACAACGAACGATACAGCCCGGTATTTACCAGGTATGGGAAGTGGGCGACTCGCTGATTGTAGACTTTTAATAATACATACCCCCCTTTTTTTTCTGATCTCCCCCCCCAATCCAAACGCCTGGCTATTGGATGTGCTTTGCCGGATATTGGACATTCCGGTAAAAACACCCCCCATCCGGCAAGGAATATCCAATAGTCAGGTTCCCCCCGAAAATGTAAAAGCCTGTACCCTGCAAAACCCACCGGCGTCAGTCGTTGCAATAACTGCCGGCGCCGGCTTGAACCAATAATACTCGGGATACCGCAATCTGGCGAAAATTGCTTTTTGAGGCGCCCTGGCTCCTGCCACGCGTGCTGACATCAGGCAACAATTAGCTGCGCGGGAAAATTTGAAAGACGAAAAAGCAAGTGCTATTGGCCGGCGGGAGTGCAGCGCACTCAACCGCCCGGTACGAGACTGCCCCTGGTAGCACGGCATTTGTGCCTCCGCGACCAGGAGCTACCGGCAGCCTCGCGCCGCAAGGGCGCCAAAATAAGCATGGCTAATTCGATTATCCGACGACGCTAAGTCCGCATCGGTAACAATCGGCTGCAACTACTCAGCCGGCTGCAACGGCTGCCGGCGATAGTGCAGGAAACACTTCCGGGATGCTATCGTTCCAGCCAACCCTCAGCGGGGCTGGGACGGTAGGCGCCTGGGGCAGCGGCAGCGGGCAATGAGCAGTGGAAAAGGCTGAAAACAAAGCTGCTGAGCTACCATAGGCAACAGGTTTAAAGACTACCAATACCATAAACATCTGGCTTCTAAACCCTCTAAACCCCTC
>JAKLJF010000253.1 GCA_023151335.1 Thermoanaerobaculia bacterium
ACAATGCCAAGCCGCAGCACGTCGAGCGTTTTTTCCAGCAACACGAAATCGGCGGATTCTTTGGCCACGTCAACGGCATTTTCTACAGAAATTCCCACATCGGCGGCGTGCAGGGCAGGCGCGTCGTTGATCCCGTCGCCCAGGTAACCCACCACGTGACCCGTTTTGCGCAGTGCGGCGATGATCCGTTCTTTCTGATTGGGATCCACTTCGGCAAAAATGGTTGTGCGTTCTGCTACCTGCCACAGGGCATCGTCGTGCAACTGTTGCAATTCCGGCCCGGTCACTACGCCTTCTACCTGCAGGCCGACACCCTGCGCCACGTGCAACGCTACCTGGCGGTTGTCGCCGCTGATGATCTTTAGCGACACGCCCAGCCGATTCAGATTGGCGATAGCCAGCTGCGCGTCAGGTTTGGGTGGATCAAAAAACAACAGAAATCCGCTAAAAACCAGGTCGGCCTCATCTTCCGGTGTATATTCTTCGCGGGGAGCGACGTCTTTTACGGCCAGCCCCAATACGCGAAAACCCTGCTGGCTGTATTGTTCAAACAGTGTTTCCAGGGCTGCCCGCCGGCTGTCGTCCATAGGCAGCAACCCCCCGGCAGGGTCTTCTATCCGCGAACTGACGGCCAGCACCGATGGAAAGGCGCCCTTGGTGATCAGCCGGTAGCTGCCCGCGGGTCGACGGGTATCGCGTACGGCAATACTGAGGCGTTTGCGCACAAAGTCGTAAGGGATTTCTTCCGTTTTGACAAAAGCGGATATATCCGGCTGTCCATGTTGCATGATCGCTTCGTCCAGCGGATTGGGCAGGCCGGTTTGGAAATGCGCGTTCAGATAAGCGGCCAGAAATACCCGTTCAGACGCTTGTCCGGCGGCATCTACAGCGCCATCCAGTTGTACGACGCCTTGAGTGAGGGTGCCGGTTTTGTCGGTACAAAGTACGTCCATGCTGCCAAAATCTTCCAGGGCAGCCAGGCGCCGCACGATGACGCCGCGTTTGGCCATCAGCAGTGCGCCTTTGGACAGGGTGAGGCTAATGATCGCGGGCAATAATTCGGGCGCCAGACCGACTGCCAGCGCCACGGCAAATAACAGCGAATTGACGGGCGGTTTGTCGAGTATGACGTTCACGGCGAACACCACCAGCACCAGCAAAGTCATCACCTGGGTGAGAAGGGCGCCAAAACGGCGGATGCCGCGTTCAAAGTCGGTTTCAGGCGGGCGCAGGTTCAGTCTTTCAGCGATCTGGCCGTATTCTGTTTGTTTGCCAGTGCGCGCCACCAGCATTTTGGCGCTGCCACTACGTACATTACTACCCATGAACAGGCAGTTGCGGCGTTCGGGCAGGGTGCTTTGCGGGGGTGAGACGCCCGGTTTTTTCTCCACCGGAAAGGTTTCGCCGGTCAGCACGGCTTCATTGATAAAAAAATCGTCGGCTTCCAGCAATATGCCGTCGGCCGGTATCAGGCTGCCCGCCGCCAACAGCACCACGTCGCCCGGTACTATTTCTTCCACCGGCACGACGGTTTCGGCGCCATTGCGCAGGACCTTCGATTTGATCCGTATCTGCCGCCGAAGGCGCTCAACGGCATTCCCGGCATTGTATTCCTGGATGAATCCCAGCAGCGCACTGGCCAGTACTATAGTGAGCACAATGATCGCATCCACCCATTCGCCGGTGATCATGGAAATGACAGACGCAAACACCAGGATCAATACCAGCGGGCTTTTGAATTGCCGGGCAAACAGACGCAGCGGCTGAACGAGCGCAGCGCTCTCCAGTCGGTTATGTCCGTATGTCCGGAGGCGCAGCGCTGCTTCCTTCCCGGAAAGCCCTGACGCGGCGCTGTTCAGTTCTGCGAACAGTTCATGGACTGAACGGCTCCAGTAGGGAGCGGTGGAGTGGGGAAGTGCGGGCATTGTTCATCGCTGGATTTTCTCGTATTTTTGAAGGACAAAAGAAACGTTTTTTCTTGCCAATGCAAAAGCTAACCCTTCTGGTTTTAGTCTTTTTGGTCTGGCATTACCTGCCGGCGCAGCTCCCCAATGCCGCCTTTTTGCACTATAACACTGATCAGGGTCTGAGCAACGATCATATCACGGCCATTGCCAAGGACAAACGGGGTTTCCTGTGGATTGGTACGGTCAACGGCCTGAACCGCTTCGACGGCCGATCTTTTAAAATTTTCCGTCACGATCCTTTTGACAAAAACAGTATCCCGGGCAATCATATATTGGGGATCACTTTAGCGCCTGACGATTGGCTGTGGATTGCCACCCTTAACGGTTTATGCAAAATAGATCCGCTTCGACTTGAGGTGCGGCAAATTTCGTTGCATAATGGCGCTGACACGTTGAAGAACGAAATTGCCACAAGGGTCGGATTCGATTCCAGGGGTATGGCCTGGACGACAAGTAATCAGGGTATTCATCAACTTAATTCCTTTTCCGGCGATCAGGTATTTTTTTTTAAAACCGAACAAAAAACCTTGGGCTGGTACATGACGCTGATCGACCGGCAGGATCGGCTTTGGATGGTAAAGGAGACCGTGCGGCGCTTCGACCCTGCTACGAAAACCGTTAAAGTATTCAAGGGCGCTAATCCCACGGAATCGTTTACAGATGCCGGTCCGTTGAATTTGGCGCAGGACGTTACCGGAAAAATATGGGCTGCCACTTGGTACCAGGGTCTTTGGGCATACGAGGGCGGAGCCGATGAATTTGTTCGCTGCCCACCTCCGCCGACCCTTTCAACGATGTTGCTTGCCGACGTTTCGGATTCCGGCAAGCCTTTTTTGTGGGTAGGCGGAGAACAATCCGGACTGGGTGTCTATTATCCTGATACAAAACAATTTATAGGATTTAAGCCCGATTCGAGAGATCCGTTTACGCATAATAATTATGTTTCTACCGCCTTTTTTAAAGACCCTGCCAACGGCGACGTATGGATTGGAACCGAGGTCGGGTTGGAACATTATGCTCCGTCGGCTATTCGGTTCGGCCGCGCAATGATTCCCGTGGAAAAAGATATGGGGCAATTCAGCCTTGTTTCCAGTGTGGTGCATGATAACACCGACCCGGGCGGGCAGGAATACTTTATAGCAGTATGGGGAACGGGCTTATTTGCCTGGAACAAAACCACGGGAGCGTTTACGCGTATAAAATCAGCCCGCTCGAAACTGGCCGGAGGCGGTATTTTTCAATTGTTTCAGGACAGGCGGGGTTATCTGTGGGGCTGTCTGCATTCTGGCATAGGCCGTTATCACCCGCGAACCAAAGAGTGGCGGGATTATGAGAAGATGTTCAGCCACCCGGAAAGGAACAATATTTTTCTGTGTGGACTGGAAGACCGGCAGGGCAATCTTTGGTTCGGTTCCAATAAAGAAGGATTATTTTGGTACAATCCCCGTTCCGACCGCGTGGAGCCGGTATTTTATTCCAAAGAATATGCCAACGAACCGGGTTATTTTAACATTACGGGCATATCGGAGGACACGCTTGGCCGGCTCTGGCTGGCCTGTAATTCCGGAGGCCTTGTTCGGTTTGATCCGCTTACCGGAATGTCGAAACGGTTTAATTATACCGACCGGAATATTTCACCCGTCTGTAATGCCGTTGTGGCAGCCGGCAACGGACGAATTTATGCCACTTTTTACGACGCATTTCTCGAACTGGATACAGAGGGGAAACTGCTGCGTTATTTCACTCAACAAAACAAATTGAAGGCCAACCGTCTGTTCTTTGTGGTAGAAGACCGGCAGGGCAAAATATGGTTCAATACCGAACATTTATTGCATTACTTCGATCCGCTAAGCGGCGCATTTCATTATTTCGGCCAACCCGACGGATTGTTCAGCAACGCAGTCACGGATGCCCTCAGCATCACACCCGGAGGCGAGATTTTCATCGGATTTCAAAATGCATTCAACTTTTTTTATCCCAACCGCCTGCGGCGAAATCTGTATCCCCCGCCTGTCGCCATTACTTCCGTCAAGGTAATGAACAAGGAACGGGAGCCGGGCGTTGTCGGGGTTACATCTTCCGGCTGGCGCAGGTTTTTTGCCGGGGGCAGGAGTGCCAAAACCGACACGGTGCTTACACTTCGTCCGGGTGAAAATTTTTTTGAAGTAGAGTTTGCCGCGCTTAATTTCAACCAGCAGGAACGCAACCGTTATGCATACCGGCTGGAAGGTTTTAACGAAGACTGGGTGTATACCGACCGACCGGTGGCGACCTTTACCAACCTTGACGGTGGCAGGTATTTGTTGCGTATGAAGGCGGCCAACAACGATGGTATCTGGAATGAGCAAGGCATAGCACTGGCAATCCGGGTGATTCCGCCGTTTTACAAAACGTGGTGGTTTCCCGTTCTGTTGATGTTGACAGCGGGCGCCCTGGTAGCTGCTTTGCTTTGGTATCGCCGGCAACAACGGCGGCGCCTTGAGATATTCAGGGAAAACCTCGCCCGGGATCTGCACGACGAAATGGGCAGTGCCCTGAGCAGTATCCGGTTTTTCAGCGATTTTGCCAGCCAGCAAATCGGCGATGACAAACCCCGGATCAAATCCATGCTGCACCGCATCGGCCAGAGTGCCGGCGACCTCGGCGAATTTATGCAGGATATTGTGTGGGCAATGAAAACCCGCAACGACCAGCTGGAGGATCTGGCAGCGCGGATGACAGCGTTCGGCTTTCACCTGCTGGAAGCCCGGAATATGAATTTTGAGACCCATGTCAGCGAAAACTTTACAGAAAAACGTATTCGTCCGGAAGTGCGCCGCAATATTTACCTCATTTTTAAAGAAGCCGTGAACAATGCCGCGAAATACTCGGAAGCCACCATGGTGGAATTGCATTTCGCCCTGCGTAGCGGCTGGCTTTTTTTGATAATTAAAGATAACGGAAAAGGTTTTGAGCCGGGCACTCCCGTGACCACTGGCGGCGGTAATGGTTTGCAGAATATGCGGCAACGGGCCGCAGACATTAACGGAAAACTGGAGGTGTTTTCTGCGCCCGGAGCAGGCGCCCGCATAGAGCTGCGGGTAAAAATTTGACCGTCACCCTTTTATGCTATTTATTTCAAACAAACTTCGGTAGACATTTGTATTATGGAACCAGATGTTCGTATCGTGCTTTACGAGGACAACCGTGATTTGCGGGAAGGCATGACCTTCCTCCTGCAAGCTACGCCGGGTTTGGCGCTGGTGGGCGCCTTTGCCGATACCGGCAACCTCGAAATGCAAATTCCCGGACTTAAACCCGACGTGGTACTCATGGACATTGACATGCCCGGCCGTTCGGGTATCGAGGCTACGCCTCTTGTGAAGACCTTGCGGCCGGAAACACAAGTGCTGATGCTAACGGTCTTCGAAGAAGAAGATAAAATTTTCCAGGCGATCCGCAACGGCGCTTCGGGTTATCTGCTCAAGCGGGTGCCGCCTTCCGAGATCATCGCCGCTATTTTTGATGTTCACCGGGGCGGGTCGCCGCTGACTTCGAGCATTGCCCGCCGTATCCTGCATTTTTTTCAGCAACAGGCGCCTGTCCCCAGTAAGCCGGTGGACTATTCCCTCTCCGTTCGGGAGATGGAAATTTTGAAAAGCCTCGTAAAAGGTTATCCCTACAAACTGATTGCCGGCGAACATGGTATCCGTATCGATACGGTGCGATCGCATATCCGCCATATCTACGAAAAGTTGCAGGTCAATTCGAAAACGGAAGCGGTGCTGAAAGCTTTGAATGAAAAAATTGTTTGACTTTTCCTGCCTGTATTCACCCATTGGGGTGATAAAAACGCACTCTTGCATTGTGCTCTAACATCATTGTGCGATTTCATTGCCCTTTCTGCCGCCTCCATTTTTGCAGCATCATTCAAATTGCTATCAAACTTATTTTATCAATTTTGAAACAGCTGCCAGATGGAAACGAAAATTTCTCTTTCAGTCATTTTTCTGCTCTCTTACCTCCCCTTTGTTTCGGCACAAATTGCAGAGACCATACAGACGCCGGTTCCGGACACGAACAGAATATTCATCCACAACCGAAAAGGGCCTGCAGGAAGCCCTGGCGCATCTGTACTGACCGATCCCGCTCAAAAGAAATGGGACGCTACTTTTTCCCAACACGGCGCGGATCACGGGAGCGACATATCCCAATTCCGGATAGTACATCCTGCCCCCGATACCGCCCGCCTGCTCGCCGTCGCCCGCGAATTTATTCATACACATTTGGGCGATTGGGGGCTGACTGAGCAAGACTTGGTCGGTATGACCGTCAACGATCTGTACACGGACAAATCCAGTGGTATCACGCGGATATATTTTCTTCAGCGTTACCAGGGTATTCCGGTATACAATGCCATCCTCAACCTCAACATCGACAAAGATGGCAGGGTCTTTTTTGCGGGTAACCGTTTTGTGCCGCACTTGGCCGAAAAAGTGAATACCGTGACGCCGGTTTTAAACCCCGGAGAAGCGGCGCTGCGTCTTGCCGCGCACCTCGGTTTGTCGCGCAAAGGGTTGCGTTTAAAAAAACAAAACGGACAAAGGGAGTACATCTTTGACAAAGACGATGTGGCGAAGGAAGACATCTCTGTAATGTTGAGTTACCAGCCTCATGGAGACAAAGTATTGCTTGCCTGGGATGTTTTGTTTTGCCCGGTCGATAATTGGGATAAATGGAGCGCCCGTTTGGACGCGATCGATGGCGCCTTGCTGAACAAATTTAACTGGACTGCCTATTGTAAAGAGAAAGGCGGGCTTTTCGAGGGAACCAATACCGATTGCGGGGATGAAGATCTCCCGCTTATTGAACAGGAGCCGGGGGGAAAACACTCGTCTGCCGGATTCGATCCGCCTATACTGGGCGCGCAATACAAGGTATGGCCTGCTCCAATTGAAAGCCCTGTTCACGGGTCGCGATCTGTAGTCGCCGATCCTGCCGATCCGCTCGCTTCTCCATTCGGCTGGCATGACATCAACGGAGAGCCCGGCGCTGAATATACCATTACGCTGGGTAACAATACCTGGGTATACCAGGACAGGAAAGATACCGGCGTTTCCTCGCACGACGAACCCGACGGCGGCGCAAATCTTCATTTTGATTTTCCGTATAACCCTTCGTGG
>JAKLJF010000254.1 GCA_023151335.1 Thermoanaerobaculia bacterium
ATAAATTTGGCGCCGGCCAGCACCGGTTCGGCGTCCGTATCCCGCATCAGGTCTTCCTCAAAGGCCGGGATTTCCAGGTCGGGGTCGTTGTTCAGCCGCACCAGCAGCATGCCGTCGTCGAGCTGCGTCGTGATGACGCCGCTTTCTCCCGTGTAACGGAAACGAACTTTGGTGCCAATGGCGAAAAGCATGTTTACGATTTACGATTTACGATTTACGAAATGCGCCTGGAAACAAAGGTAGTAACGCCGTATAAAACCGGGATATAACTGCCTTGAAAAAGAAAAATTTCCATCATCCACAAAAAAACTACATTTGGCAGGCCTGAAAACGGTGCACCCGTTTACTTCGGAACCCTGCATGACCCGCAAGTCGTAAGTCTAAAGTCGTAATTCGTAAGTCGCATGCGTTACCTCGCCGTTGATTTTTACCGCGGCCTAACGGTCGCTTTTATGATCATCGTCAATACTGCCGGCACCTGGGAGTATATTTATCCGCCCTTGCGCCACGCGGATTGGCATGGTTGCACCCCGACAGACCTGGTTTTTCCGTCGTTTATGTTCATTATCGGCGTTTCGATGTGGTTTGCCTTTGGCAAATATAACCGCCAGTGGTCGCCGGAACTGGGCAAAAAAATACTGCGGCGCACCGTACTGTTGTTTGTGATCGGCCTGATCCTGAACAATTTCCCCTTTTTGTGGAAAAACTGGGAAACCTGGCGTATCATGGGCGTACCGCAACGGCTGGCCCTGGGATATGGTATCGCATCGGTGCTGGTACTTAATTTTGATCGCCGGACGCTGATCGGGTTATCCGCCGCTTTTTTACTGATATACTGGATGCTGCTGTACATTTTCGGCGTGCCTGGTACCGATCCCTATTCCCTGGACTTCAACGCCGTACTGCAGCTCGACCGCTGGCTGTTTACCGACGCACACCTGTATCACGGCGAACGTATCGCCTTTGACCCGGAAGGGGTGTTGAGTACTATTCCGTCGGTAGTCACGGTTTTGCTGGGGTGGTTTTGCGGCACACTGCTGGGCGAACGCTCCGAACAAAAAGACCGGCTGGTGCGCGATTTGCTCATTTTGGGGCTGATATGCGGTTTTGTCGGCCTGCTTTGGGACCTCGTTTTTCCAATTAACAAAAAACTGTGGACCAGCTCGTACGTACTTTACGTTGGCGGGCTTTCCATTATTCTGCTGGCGGCGAGTGTCTGGTTGTTCGATGTAAAAGGCTGGAGGCGGGGCGCCGGTTTTTTCCTGGTATTCGGTTCCAATGCCTTGTTCGCTTATGTGTTGTCAGAGGCACTGATCATGCTGTGGCATGCCATTAAATGGACCGGCGCCAATGGCGAGCCCATCAGCCTGCAACAATGGATCTACCGGACGTTTTTTGTACCCATAGAAGGGGCGGAGTTCAGTTCGTTCCTGTTTGCGCTGGTTTATATGCTATTGTGTTGGGTGATTTGTCTGCCGCTTTACCGCAAGAAAATTTTTATCAAATTGTAAATGCGCCGCCGCTATTTTTTACAAAAAACCGGCATGGGCCTGCTGGCTTCCATACCGGCGATGTCTATGAACAAAGTTAGCGCTCTCGATTTGCACGCCTGGCATAAACCGCCGCGTCTGCGGCCGGGCGCCTTGGTGGGGCTGATCGCCCCGGCCAGTCCGGTGTCGGAGGAAAAACTGGAGAAAGCCTTGTCCAATCTGGCCGCCCTCGGTTTCCGGGTAAAGGAAGGCGCTTCCCTGCGCGCCCGGCACGGCTATCTGGCCGGTCCCGACGAGGCCCGGCTGGCCGACCTGCACCGCGCTTTTGCCGACCCGGAAGTGGAAGCGGTATGGTGCGTACGCGGCGGCTATGGCATTACCCGCTTGTTGCCTCATATTGATTATTCATTGATCAAAGAAAATCCGAAACTGCTCATCGGTTACAGCGACGTGACGGCGCTGCACCTGGCTATCGGTCAAAAAACCGGTCTCACCACCTTTCACGGACCGGTGGCTGCCTCCGACTTTCCGGAAAACACCCTGACCCACTTTAAATCCGTGTTGATGGAACCCCCGGCGTCCCACCGCATCGCCGCGCCGGGCGGGCAGGAAATACTGCCGGGTGAAGAATACCGACCCTTTACCATTGCGCCAGGTCGCGCCTCGGGGCGAATCACGGGGGGTAATCTGTCGCTGCTGGCCGCCCTGGCGGGCACGTCCTTCGAACCGTCTTTCCGCCGGAAAATCGTTTTTATCGAGGAAGTAGGCGAACAGCCTTACCGCGTCGACCGCCTGCTGACCCAACTGCTGCAAGCCACGGATCTGAAACACGCCGCCGGCATCGTGTTGGGCGTTTTCGCCGAATGTACGGCCAAGAACCCCGAATTTTCACTTACCCTGCCCGAAACCCTGAACGACCGCCTGGGCAATCTGGGCATTCCGGTTTTTTACGGGCTGCCTTTCGGGCACGTAGCGCACCAGGCAACATTCCCCTACCACGTGAAAGCGGAAATGGATGCGGACGGGCGGACGCTGACTTTGCTGGAAGCGGGGGTGGTGTAACGTCATTAGGCGTCATTGCGTCATTAGGCGTCATTATGAAATCCAAGAGAGTGACGCAATGACGTAATGACGCACCTAATGAGGCAATGACGATTCATTACCACTCCAGTCCCGGATACGTCCGCTGTAAATGCTGCATTTCAGCCAGGATATAGCCGAGGTACTCGGTATGCCGGCCGTCTTTGCCGCCGCTTTGCATCCAGTTTGTCGCTGGTATTTGCAGCGTGGCTTCCTGCAGCACTGCTTTTACCCTGGCCTCCCACAGGGGTTTGATTTGAGCCAGATCCGGCGCGATGCCGGCTTCTGCCATAGCCCGATCGGTGGCGTTGGGCGTGGTCAGTTCGCCGGTGAACATCCACAGGTCGTCAATGGCAGCTTGTATTTTTTGATGGCTGGTTTCGGTGCCGTCGCCGAGGCGGATGATCCATTCGCTCGAGAAGCGGAGGTGGTAGGTGACTTCCTTAAGGGATTTTTCCGCGATAGCGGCCAGGCGTTCATCGCGGCTGTTGAGCAGGGCCTGGTAGTTATAAAAATTATAGGCGTCGAAAAAGAACTGGCGGGCCATGGTGTAGGCCCAATCGGTGTTGGGTTGTTCCACCAGCAGCACGTTCCGGAATTCATGGGCGTCGCGGAAATAGGCCAGGTCGTCTTCGGAGCGGCCGCGGCCTTCCTGTTCGCTGGCGTAGGTCAGCAACATACGGGCCTGGCCCAGCAAGTCGAGGGAGATATTGGTGAGGGCGATATCCTGTTCCAGCACGGGGCCGTGGCCGCACCATTCACCGAGGCGTTGGGCGAGGATCAGGGCGTTGTCGCCCAGGTGGAGGAGGTAGTCGAGATGTGTGTTCATAAAGAAGGTTTAACGGGTTGAGCGGGTTTAACGGGTTGAGCGGGTTTAACGGGCTGGGAAACCTTTGGCTTTTGTTCGCTGGGATGCCAAGTGTATCCGAATCTGTTCAACCCGCTCAGCCCGTTCAACCCGCTCAACCTCTTTACATGTGTTTCACCTCATCCGGCAAATCGTAAAACGTGGGGTGCCGGTAGATTTTATCGTTGGCGGGGTCGAAAAATGCTTCGGCGTCTTCGGTGGAGGCGTGCATATATTTGGACTCCACGACCCAGATACTGACGCCTTCGTTGCGGCGGCAATAGACGTCGCGGGCGTTTTCGATGGCCATTTGCGCGTCGGCGGCGTGCAGGCTACCCACGTGTTTATGGCTCAGTCCTTGTTTCGAACGGATAAATACTTCCCAGAGTGGCCAGTCTTTCATGGCACAAAAGTAGCGCCTTTTGGCGTTACGCCACGCGGGGTGCGCGGGTTGTTGCAGAAAAATGTACTTTTGCCCGCTATCTTTCGTTTAGGGACAGTCCAAAAAAACGATCCTTTCAAATGACGCCATTTTTTATTCGCAAAAACTACCTGATCCGTTTTGGCAGTATCGCCCTGTTATGTCTCGCTGCCGTTTCTCTCTCCGCCCAATTGCGGTACGGTTTTAAAACCGGCCTGAACTTTGCCCGCATGGACGGCCCCTCCGAAGTAAGTAACGCCGGCGCCGACCTGGAATCCTGGAAATCTGTCACCGGCTTCCATATCGGCCTCTCGCTGAGTCATGCCTTTACCGATTATCTCGGCATACGGGGCGAGTTGCTGTACACGAAAAAAGGCGCCAAATACACCTTCGACGGCGAGTCGTTCCGCATTTTCCGTTACGACGGTGGGCTGACAAATAGTACCGGTACTTCCCGCTACCTCATCAATGTCAACAACGCTTACCTGGATTTGCCTGTCCTGGTATATGGCCGTTGGAAAGACCTGGAGATCTCGGCAGGCGGTTATGCCGGATTGCTGGTGCAATCGGTGGGTGATGGCTCGCTTTCCTATAAAGGCGGCAAAACCATTCCCTTGCAGAACAGCATCGGCGACCTGGAATTTAACCTCGACTACAACTACCGCAAGGACGACCCCAGCCTGGGCGAAGGCGGCGAAACGGTGGTGGCCAAAGTAGACGCGCAAACCCTCGAATTGCCCAAAACCCTGGGCGCTTATTACGATTATCCCGACGACAAGGGGCGTTTGTACAATTCCCTGGATTACGGTTTTATCGTGGGAGTATCTTATTACCTCAGCCGCTCATTGTTTGCCAGCGTCCGGATGCAATATGGCCTGGCCGACATCACCAACAACAACGCCGACCTCTCCAAAGCCCGCACCGGCGCTGATAATTCCCTGCTGCTTCGCGACGACAAAGACCGGAATGTGGTCATCCAGGCTTCGGTCGGATTTAGTTTTTAAAAATGGTTTCTGGTTAGAAGGTTAGAGGGTTTCTGGATGTGAAACCCTCTAAACCCGAAACCTTCTAACCCGAAACCTTCTAACCTTTTCTCCCAATGCGATTTACAAAAGGACTCGTCTGTTTATTTCTGGCCATAGCCTTGCTGGGCGCCTTTTCCGCGTGTAAAAAAGTCGGTCTGGATGAAGTGGATGTTGCCGGGCACTCGGCCGAATACGCTTTTCCGCTGATGAACACCACGCTGAACCTCAAAGACCTGATGTTCAAAGTGCTCAACGACACGCTGAGCGGCGATACGATCGTGGTGAATCCGGACAACACCATGACCCTGTATTACAGCGGCGACGTGGCGGAAAAACCGGCGACCGACATCTTCGCGTTTTTTGAGTTTCCGCCCAATGCGCCGCCTATCCCCGTGCCGGACACCATTTATAAATATCCCCTGACCGTGCCGGACTCGGTGTATATCAAGCGGGCGGACGTATTCACCGGCGAGCTCACGATCATCATTATCAATAAACTGCAGGAGCCTATCACCGGTGTTTTCTCCATTCCGCAAATGTCGAAAAACGGCCAGGTGTTCCAATGGCCCTTCACCGTGCCGGCCGATACCAATATTTTTTCGCCGGTGCTGTATCTGGATGGACATACGTTGCTCTCCGACAGCAATACGCTGCAATTCCGGTATGAAGCCTATTTGCCGAACGGTACGCGGGTAAAACTGCCGGAACCTTTTCCCGGTTTTCCTGCCGTGGGATTATCGCTCCAAAAATTCACCCTTTCCTACGTGGAAGGCTACTGGGGTTTTTCGGAATACCCGCTCACCCGCGACACCATCGACATCGACATCAACCAGACGAGTCTGAAGGGTAATGTGCAGGTGAAAGACCCCAAAGTAACCATGACGGTATCCAATTCCTGGGGCTTTCCCACCCGCGGCGTAGTGAAATACCTGAGCTTCCTGGGCAAAGACGGCAAGGAATACAAACTGGAAAGCACGGTGTTCAACGGCGACAGTATCGATTTCGACTATCCTTCCTGGGCAGCGGGAGAGGTGGGGCAAACGAAATATACCCATATCGTACTCGACGGCGCCAATTCCAACATTGCCGAAATTTTTAATGCCCAACCAGTGCGGCTGATCTACGAGGTGGCCGGTATTTCCAATGCCAAACGCGACCCCACCATCACCGGTTTTTTGACCAATGAAAGTACCATTGCCCTGAGCATGAACGTGGAACTGGTGCTGGAAGGTTCGGCGCAGGACTTCGGGGCTGAACAAACGCTCGACCTCAATTTCGGCGATTACACCGACATCGACACCGCCAAAATAGAGGAGGTGGAGTTTAAACTGGTTACGGAAAACACCACACCCATATCCTCGGCGCTGCAATTGTATTTCCAGGATGAAAACGGGGCAAATATCGACTCCCTGTTCCGCGGCGAGCCGCAGTTCATCATGGATGCTGCCCCCGTGGATGCCAATGGGAATGTCACCGGCTCCAAACGCACGGAAACTTTTGTGCAGATGGATATCGACCGTTTCGACCGGGTGCGGAAGGCTAAAAAGATCTTTTTGCAAACCTATTTCACCACGGCCAATGGCGGTCTTGTGCCGGTAAAACTGCTGGCTACTCAGCAGGCCACGATCAAAATGGGGCTGAAGGTGAAAACGAAGATTTTTTAGTTCACCTGCCTTCCCTAAAACTTTATATGAATAAAATGTCCAATCGCTTCTTCATAACAGTCCTGGCTATATTGGCCATGGCAAACATCCTTTCTGCACAACAGGAGCTGATGCTCCACCAGCAACCCCAACTCTGGCACGCCACGGCTGCCAACCCGGCATTTGTTTTCCCGGACAAAAAAATTGCTGTCGGACTTCCTTCGTTCGGGCTCGATGCGGCGCACTCCGGCGACATCACCTACAATGACCTTTTTCGCGAAGAAAACGGCCGCACAGTGCTTGATCCCGGCCAGGTCATCGACAAACTGGAGCCGGATAATGAAATCTTTTACGACCAGCGATTTGAACTATTGTCTTTGGGCCTTCGTTTGCCGGGCGACGTTTTTTTACAAGCCGGATTCGCTACACGACTTAGCGCCACGGTGGACTATCCCAAATCGCTGGCTGAACTCTTCTGGTACGGAAATGCCCCTTATATCGGTCAAACCATTGAAGTGGGATTTTCCACTAATACTTTCGAGTGGCATGAGCTCAGTTTCGGTCTGGCGCATCGTTTTAACAATGCGCTGACCTTTGGCGGTCGCGCCAAGT
>JAKLJF010000255.1:0-376 GCA_023151335.1 Thermoanaerobaculia bacterium
GGTTGGGATACTCACGGGAGGAGGTGATCCGGTTTAATGGCTGGGAGGGGTATTTGGAGCGGAAGGGAGCGGCTTATGGGAGGTATCTGGAGTTGATTGAATAAACTGAGGATTGCCATTAACCAGCATTAAAGTGCCCGTCAAGGGTTTTGGTGCGATTGCAGGTGGAATTCGGAGGACGTGAATTTGGATTTTTAGCAAACATGAAAAAATATTGACCAATAAGCTTTGATGTAAATTCCGAAAATCCCGACATTTGACGGAAAATCCGTCAAATGCTTGCAAACAACCTGAAATATTTGAGGAGGCAACGCAAGGAAACACAGGAGCATGTGGCGGATGCACTTGAAATAAACCGGACAACCTACGCAGATTA
>JAKLJF010000255.1:386-7087 GCA_023151335.1 Thermoanaerobaculia bacterium
GAGCCCATCGCCAGCCTGCTGTTGAAAATCGCCAGATATTTTGATGTAAACCCCACTGATTTACTAACTATTGATTTAGGTGTACCGCTATTTCATCAGCGAAATTCAGAGCCCCCAAATATTTATGTCGATGGCTTACGGGTGGTTGCGGTTACGGTCAATGATAACCGGAAAGAAAACATAGAATTAGTTCCGGTAAACGCGGTCGCAGGTTATGCAATTGGCTTTAGTAACCCGGAATTTATTCAAGACTTACCCCGTTTCAACTTACCGGGATTATCCGAAGGGACTTATCGGGCATTTGAAATCCAAGGAAAATCCATGCCGCCCATCCACGAAGGTTTTATTGTGATTGGGAGGTATGTTGATCGTTGGCAGGATTTGAAAAACGGGAAACGATACATATTGGTATTGAAACAAGAGGGAGTGGTTTTCAAACGAGTCGTCAACGAGATCGGGCAAAACCGGAAATTGGTATTGTTTTCCGACAACCCGGAATTTTTACCGTTTACGGTAGGCGTTACCGATGTACTGGAAGCTTGGGAAATGGTTGCCTACCTCGGATTTTCCGATGACCCGGCCAACGTTACCGAAGCCATTTTTACCAAACTACAAACCATCGACCAGAAACTGAATCTCCTGACTTCTAACAATCGCTAAAATGAGAAACTGGAAATGATTGCTGGATTGGACATCATAGATATACTTGACTTTACACCTGGTGTCGTTGACATGAAGGAGGATGTTGGCAGATTGTCTGCTTTGAAGCGGCATTACGTCAATCAAGTCAAAGAGAATGATTTTGGCGTCGATGCGATTTATTTCTCCGGGGAGTTTCCATCTGTATATTTTAAAGCAGTGCCGGATTTTCGAGAGCCGGTGCTAAAAGAATTGCTCGATGTTCAGCGCAAAATCTGGAATCAGGGCAAGGTTCCCTTTTTGTATGCCGAAAGCCCTGTAGAGATTCGGATTTACAATTGCTACGAAAAGCCTCGTCACCTGACGAAAGATTCAGTTGATCTCGAACTGGTTCAGGCATCCAAGCGGGTTGCTGAAGAACTGAACGTTTTAAAGCAGGTTTTTGGCAAAATTTCCATTGAGACTGGTAATTTCTGGAAGGAGAAAGTCTATCCTGATAAGGTTCGCAATGAAACCCGTGTTGACCGGTCGTTGATTGACAACCTCAAACAAACCCGGCGGATTCTTTATAACCAAGGCAAAGGACTGTCAAAAGAAGTCATCCATGATTTGTTGCTTCGTTCTTTGTTCCTTTTATACCTGGAGGATAGGGAGGCGACTGATGCCAAGTTATACGAGGGACGAAAAGGCTACTTTGAAGTTCTCGACGATATTGATGTAACTTATCGGGTGTATGAAAAACTTGAGCAGTCTTTTAACGGCAATCTAAGTCCGGTAACCCCAACAGAAAGAGCAATTGTTACGAATGACCATTTGACGGAAATAAAAAATTGTTTCTGGTCCGGACGTACACTATTTTTTGGGTGGCGTTTTTTTGATTTTAAAATCATTCCCATCCAACTCATCAGCGAGATTTACGAGGATTTTTTGTCAGAAGAGATTGGTGAGGAGCAAAAAAATGCCGCCGGCGCTTTTTACACGCCGCACCCATTGGCTGAATTTGTACTTAATGAAGCCTTGCCCCATGCTTCAGTAGACCATATTAACTATAATGTCAAAGTATTAGACCCCACTTGTGGGTCAGGAATATTCTTGGTCGAAACCCTCAATCGCTTGATTGACAGGTGGCTATTGGCAAACCCTGGAAAGCGGTTCTCCTTCGAAATTGCCAAACAGATTGTTCTCGACAACATCTTCGGAATCGAAAAAAAGAGGGCGGCGATAAAGGTAGCTGCGTTTAGCCTTTACCTTGCCATGATTGACAGGTTGGAACCGAAGACGCTGTGGCAGGCCGTTACGTTTCCTTACCTTATTTATGATCCAACATCCGAGGATGCGGACAAACAGGGCAAAAACCTGTTTTGCATGAGCAGTCTTGAAAGCGGCCCCTTCGAAGGTATCGATTTCGATTTGTTGGTGGGCAATCCACCCTTCGGTGGGCGCAAGGTGGAAAAGGATGTAAGGGCTTACCTGGAGAATCAACGCTTTGGAAATGAAACTGTCGAAGCATTTTTGCATCGCGCTACCGAACTTTGTCCTACCGGCAAAATTGCCCTTATTTCTACCAGCAAAATCTTGTTTAATACGGGGAACAAACACCGGAACTTTCGGCGCTTTTTGTTTAATGATTGCTACGTCGAGAAGGTGTATAATTTTTCCATCCTACGCCGGGTGCCGCAAAGCAGGGGGAGGAATTTGTTTTCCTCTACTGTGCGCCCAATAAGTGTTTTTCTGTATTCGGCCCAAAGTCCTGCGCAACCTTCGGACAGATTGATATATTGTGCCCCAACAACGGCCATTAAAAACCGCATTATTGACGGTATTGCTATTGATTCGACAGATTTAAAGTATTTGCCTCGAGAGGAGTGTAAAAAACCGGATACCAAGATTTGGAAGGCTGCTATGTGGGGAACAGAGCGGGACTTTTCATTGATAAAAGAATTCCAAAGTAGAAATTCCTTATTGGACGCCCTTAAGGAAAAGGGGTGGGAAACAGGTGTTGGATTTCAAGTCTCTACTCCTTTAAAATTTAAAGATAAAGAAATTCAACAACTACCTTTCTTGCCATCTGTAAGAATTGACCGTTACTATACCAAAATTGATAAAACTGAAAAAATTTATCGCGATCAATTTAGAAGGCTTGGAAACAAATTGGTATATAATACCCCTCATGTGCTCATCAAAAAAGGTCAGTCTGATAAAAAATTCTGTGCCTCTTACCTTGATTATCCGTGTTCTTTTAGAGATGGCGTTTTTGGGATTTGGGCTAATCATTCACATGACGAATTAAAAATATTGACAGCGTTACTAAATTCTGAATTAGCTAGTTATATTATGTTTTTAACAACCGGTAATTGGGGGATAGAACGCGAGCAATTTATGCCCAATGAAGTACTTGATTTGCCGGATATATGCTTCACACTCCCTAAAAAAGCAAAAGAAAAAATCATTGACTATGTTGATGAAATCATTACTCATCAAAAAAATGAATTTTTTTATATTGATTCACAGATAACTATTTTGGAACGTAAAATTGAGGCTACCCTTTGGGATGCCCTAAACCTTTCCGAAACCGATAAAATCCTGATTGAAGATTTGCTAAACTACCAACTTGATGCTTTTCAGTCAGGGCAAAAATCTAATGCATACAAACCATGTTCATTGGATGACAGCAAGGCTTATGCTCATTACTTATGCAAGACTATAAATGAGTTTTTGAAATACACACCTGGAATATCTGTTTCGGCTTCCGTGTTAGATGTCCATAAAAGGACACCGCTGAATGTGATCATTCTGCATTTAAATCAACGGCAAGAATCTGACACTATACAACAACTTCCCGGGAATGAAATCAATCAGATATTGACGGAATTAGAACAATATACCTATCGGGAACATTCCGAGAGTATTTACTATCGAAAATTTTTACGTTACTATAATGATGACATTATTTACCTCGTCAAGCCAAATGAAAAACGCTTCTGGACACGCTCAATGGGATTGAACGATGCAGATGAAATTATCCTCGAAATACTAACTGTTGAACATGAACAGGAGAGTTAATAATACCTTCGTAAAAGGTGTGAAGTTTAATTTTGTCATGCGCTGCTTGGAAGCCTTGCAACGCGGTTACGACAAAATGGTATCCGATAGAAAATATGATGTGAATTGGAAAGAAGACAAGATCACAGCACATCTCGTTGAAAAGATTAAGCAGACTGGATTTTTGCGCTCTAATCAAATTTCAGTCAATCATCAGGTGCCAATTTATGATGTCGGTGTGACTGAAGGGGATGATGATCCGCTGAGAGCACCAAGAGTAGATTTTAAGTTTACCCAATGGAAGCAAGAGGAAATGGATTTTTATGCCGAAGCCAAAAACCTGTCGCACGATGACTGGGAGAAAACAGACGGCTCAAAGGTCAGCGCTTCCAAATATAGAGGAAGGTATATTGATACCGGCATAGAAAATCTTGTTTCAGGAAGGTATCCTGAAGGCTGTTTGGTTGGCTATATTGTGCAGGGTAATGAAACCCAGGTAATTTCTGCTATCAATAGGCTAATTCAAACCCGAAACCTTTTACCTCGGATTGGTCTGATTCAAAAAGACGAAGCAGTATCATTTGCCATTTGTTATTTCTCATCACATACTCTGGACAACCGACAATTCATTATCAGGCACCTCTTTATGCAATTTTAGAGGTGTAAAAGAATTCCTTGTATTCCCTTGCAAATTCACGTTTTTTAACGTCATATTTGCAACATGAAACCCCGTACCCACAAACCGCAGAAGCGCCCACCCACCGTCCCGCCCACCTACCGCGACCTCAAATCCCTCCGCCGCCAAACCAACCTCTACCACCCTTTCGATTTCAGGGATTACCTCCAAACCCGGCTGCGCAGGCTGAAACCGGAAACGGTAAAAGCCATCGCCAGATACCACCGCATGAAACGCCCGGTGGCCGATCCGGAAATGGTCGCCTTGTGGCTGGCCGAAACCATTTTTGAAAAAACCGCCTGGCCATGAACCCCATTCCCTTCCTGTCCGGCAAAAAAACGGTCATCTATCTGCCCAATGGGGAACAACACCAGGGGCAGTTTGCCGTCGTGGACTTGACCCACATCAAAGCCAGCCACGACGAACAGACCTTTGCCGATACGCCGGACTATCCTCGCAATTCCGCTGGCAGCAACGTTAACGACCGCAACTACGCCGGCGATTCCGGCGCCCAGGCCCTGGTGGACGAATACGCCCGCAACCTGGAGCCGGGCCTGCTCGTCAGCACCGGCCGTACCCCGGAGGGCACACCTATTATAAATAAGGAGGGATTTGTGGTCAGCGGAAATAACCGAACCATGTCCGCCAAACTGGCCCGGACAAAATACCCGGCCCGCTACCAGTCGTACCGGGATTTCCTGCAAGAAGAACTTTCGGCCTTCGGGATTCCGGAAGAGGAATTTGCCGACCGCACTGTATTTGCCGGCCCGGATGGACAGATCGAAGTGCCGTTTCTGGTCCGCATCGACTACGACATTCCGGCGCTCACCACCGAAGAGTTGACCAAGTACAACCAGGCCAGCACCAAATCCGAGCGGCCGGTGGACAAAACCGTCAAACTGTCGAACATCCTGCGTGAAAACACTGCCTGCGGCAAACAAATCCCCAAATTGTTCGAGGACGACGACACCATGAGCGAGTTTTACGCGGATGCCAACGCGCAGAAACAACTGCTCGACATGCTGCTCTCCTGCAACCTGCTCACCCGCCAGCAGGTGCCGGAATACTACACCGACGGGCATTTCACCGAGGCCGGAAAGTATTTCGTGGAGATGACCCTGGCCGCTATCGTGCTGCGCCCGCCCGCTTTGCAGGCCGCCGAAACTGACGGTGTAGTCAGTCTGCGCAAGGCCATCGTCAATGCCCTGCCCGTCCTTATGGACAATATCGCCCTGCCGGCGCCCGGCGCCCGGCTGATCGACGCAATCAACGCCGCCGTGGTGTTCCAGCAAAAAATGAAGGCGTCCAAACTGTCCTTCGAGGATTTCATCGGCCAGCAAAACCTGCTGGATACCGAACCGTACTCCCGCGAAATGCTGGTACTGAACCGCCTGATGAATGCCGGCCAGCGAGCGTTCAAATCCGCCATCGCCCGGTACAACGAAACCGTGAAGGCCAACCAGGGCGAGTCCCTGTTCGGCGAGGAGCACAAGGTAAGTCCGGCAGAAGCCTTCGAGCGGATCATCGTCGAAGCCCTGGTTGCCGAGGAGCAAAAGGTGATCGCGCAGTACCTCAAACAGGTAGAAGGCCCAAACACCCCCGTTGAAACAGACCCCGCCCAAAGCATTGAAGCATACACCAATGGCGTTCAACAGGCTTTCCGGGAAGGCAAAAAACTGACCGTCACCGGGCTGCGCAAAATCGCCGCCGCTTCCGGCATCGACACCGGTAACGAAAAATACCTCTGGGAACTAACCGAGCTTTGTTGGGTAAACTGGTACCGGAAACTGGTGGACGCCCACATTTTCGAGGAGGACAAAACCGGCGCTTTCGATGCCGTGGTGGACTTCTACCGGCGCGTTCAACCCACCTACACCGGCCTCGACAGCCACAAAAAGGTGTTCCAGCAATACAGCACCAGCGCGCCGATTGCCTGGCTGGCTGGGTGGTTTACCTACGACCGCGACACGAAGAGCGTGTTCGAGCCTTCTGCCGGCAATGGCCTGCTGACCATTTTTTACCCGGAAGAAATGACGGTCGTCAACGAAATCGACCCGGTGCGGTATGCCCACCTGAAAACCCAGCCTTTCCAGGAGATACACCGGCTGGATGCGTCCGTACCATTTCCGGAGCGGTTCCACCGTGCCTTCGATGCGGTGCTCACCAATCCGCCGTTTGGTCGCCTGGCCGAGGTCAACCGCGATTTCGGGTATCCGTTCAAGGCACTCGATCACGTCATGGTCGCCCACGCGCTGGCGTGTATGCGCGATACCGGCCGCGCCGCCATCATCATCGGCGGCCACACGGAAATCAACGCCGGCGGACAAATCGCCAGCCACCGGCA
>JAKLJF010000256.1 GCA_023151335.1 Thermoanaerobaculia bacterium
TGGGAACTTTTAATTTTCCTCTTCTGATGGTAATGGTAGAACCTTGCATTGTAGAATAATGTATTTAGAATAAGGGAGAAGTGTGATATGGAGTCCGGATTTAATTCCGGTCGCCTTTCGGCGGCGCGAAGGTAGAAAAATCCGTTCAAATCCGTTAAATCTGTGCATCCGTTCATACTACATTTTCGGGTTTAGACCTTCCAGGTTTGTCAAACCTGGAAGGTCTGGGCGCTTCACGAACAAAATGTCCGGTAGTGTGGTATCCATCACGCCACGCCGGATAAATATTGTATAATCCGCTCCGTGGCGCCCCGGCTTTCCTCCAGATAAGCCAGCGTAGCGCCGGATGCCCGTTGGTAAAACGCCGGATCGTCCAATTTTTTCAGGATGGAAACCAGATCCGCTGTATTCCGGATCACAAAGGCTCCGCCGCGGGCCACCAGTTGCCGGGCTTCTTCAAACTTTTCATAGCGGGGCCCGAACAGTACCGGCAGCCCGAATGCGGCCGGTTCCAGGGTATTGTGGATGCCTTTACCGAATCCGCCGCCGATAAATGCCACGGCGCCATAGCGGTACAGGGTGTTGAGCATGCCCACATTATCGATGATCAGGATTTCGGCGGGAGGCGCAGCGGCGGTGCATGCGCTGTACCGGATATATGGCCTTTTTAGCCGCGGGATCAGCTGCGCCAGGTGTTTTTCCGATGGTTCGTGCGGGGCAATAATGATCCTGAACTGCTGAAATCCGGGTTGCTGCAAAACAGGCAGAAAAACAGCTTCATCGGCCTCCCAGGCGCTGCCCGCGATAAAAACGGGACGGTTGCCGGCAAAAGACCGGACGACGTCGTTTTCGGGCGCCTGTGCTGCCAGTTTCAGCACGCGGTCCACGCGGGTATCGCCGGCCACGGTATGGTTTCCCATCCCGATCTTTTGAAGCAGATGGCCGGATTCGGCGTTTTGCACAAAAACATGGGAAAAACACCCCAGCATGCGGCGCCAGAAGCCGCCATACCAGCGGAAAAACGGCTGGCCAGGCCGGAACAGGGCCGACACCAAAAGGGTTGGAATATCGCGGCGTTTTAGTTCGGACAGGTAATTGGCCCAAAACTCGTATTTCACAAACACCACGGCGTCGGGCCGGATCAGGTCGAGAAAATCGCGGGCGTTGCGGCGCGTATCCGCCGGCAGGTAACAAATGAAATCGGCCTGGGGATAGTTTTTCCGGATCTCATAGCCGGAGGGGGAAAAGAAGCTCAGTACGATCTGCCAGCCGGGAAATTTTTCGCGGAAGGACTCGATCACGGGCCGGCCCTGTTCAAATTCGCCGAGCGAGGCCGCGTGCACCCATAACACCCGGCCTTTTTTTTCAAAGGAAGCGGCATAGCGGCTGCGCCATTTCTGCCGTCCGTTCACCCATTTTTGGGCTTTGGGGTGGAAAAAAGCGGCCAGGCGAAGGCCCGATGTCATCAGCCGGATAAACCACTCGTACAATACGCTCATGATTCAAAACATCGGACCGTTTTATTGTTTGATAAAACGGCTGGTTGTACTCCGTTCATCCTGTTGGACGCGGAGCAGATAGGCGCCTGGGGGCAGTTCGGCAATGGAAATATCATGGCGTCCCGGCATCAGGGTCAGCGTTTTCCAAAGGCGGCCGTCCATGCTGCTGATCGTGCCCGTAGCGGGAATGTTTGGAATATTCAGGGTAACGGTCAGCCGGTTTGCCGCCGGGTTTGGAGATAGTTCCAGTCCAAGCGGATCCTTAACCGCTTCGCCGCTTGAAACGGATCGGGCGATATACCAGAAAAGTGCGCGGGGGTTCGTTTCGGTGAATATTTCCACTACCGTGGCCGAATTGATGTAAACGGCGCTCACCAGGTCGTTCAGGTAATCGGTCCAGTACACGATCCCGGCATCCTGGTCGGCTGCAACGCCGTAAGGGCGCTGGTTGCCGGCGAAAGCCAGAAGGGATTCCACTTTCAAACCGCCGGGATCGCTGACATAAATGGCTTTATCCGTTTCGTCGGTCCAGAAGATTTTATTATCAAAACAATCGGTGGCGAGCTTGACGGGTTTGCCGTCGTATTTTAAAACCTCTTCCTGTTGGGTTCCGTCCAGTTCCATGCGAAAGATTTTTCCTCCTCCGGGGTTAGTGTGTTGTTCAGACCAATAGATTTTATTAAAGGTGCAGTTGATCATCACGCCCATCGGTTTGGTGCCGTTGCGCAGGGTTTGGGGATTGCTGCCGTCGAAGTTGGCCCGCATGATCTTCTGAGCGCCCAGATCCACCCAAAGCAGTTTGCCGCTGATGGTAATATCGGTGAGGTACATCAATCCGGGAATATTCAGTGTTTCCCGGTTCGAACCGTCGAGGTTGGAGCGTTCGATGACTGCCGGGCCGGATGCCGGGTTGTTGATCCAGATGATTTTCCGGTGTACCGTGTCTACCACTACGCCCAATACTTCCGTGAGGTTGGTGGTGACCAGGATATCGGTAGCGCCGGTGGCGAGGTCGTGCTGCCCTACAGAAGTAGGGCTTTTGGTGGAAAACATGAGTCGCGGCTGGGCTACGGCACCGTTTTGGGCAGGTCCTGCAAAAAGAAAAAGTACAGCCGGAATAACAAATCGAAGTTTCTTCATAATGACCAATGACTAATGACGCAATGACGACCAATGCCGTTCAATAATAAATCTTCTCCGCGTTCCCCACATAAAACGGCAAAGTCCAGGCGGCGCGGATGCCGAAACGCAGGTCGGTGCGGCTGCCTTCGAGTTTGCGCATTTCGGCAAAATCCCAGTCGCGCAGGCTTTTGGTGAAGCCCTGGTTGAATTCCAGTCCGATAAACCAGTTGGCGCGCCGGTTGGCAGCCAGGTGTTGCCATCCGATAAATTGGTTGAGGGCGAAGCCGCCGCTGAGGCGGTCATAGCCCTTGGCATAATCGCCGGCTATGGCGTTGACGCTTTGCGAGTCGTCCTGCAGGCGGATCTTGTGGCGCAATACGCCGGCGCCGGCGGTGATGCGCAGGCCGGAGCGTTTTTTACCTATTGGAAACAGTTTTCCGATCATGCCGCCCAGGTAGTACCCGCGTTCGCGCAATACAACGGAAGCAATGTACTGGTTGGTACCAATGATATCGCCTTGCGGCGTACGGATGATGGCAAGCGGGTCTTCTTTCACCTTTTGTCCGAAGAGGAAATGCCCCTCGGCGCCGAGCAGGAAATGATTGCCTGTAATCAGTTCGAGACCGCCGCCCACGCTGGCGTCCTGTCCGAAGCGGTCGGCCAGGTCGCCGCCGGGCAGGTGCGTACCCGCGCCGACGTGAAATAAAATGGCCGGGCCGGTATTGCGCGGTTCCTCGGAAAGGTGTTCCGGAAATTTCTGGGCCCCGGCCGCCGCGGTCAGGCCAAGAAAAAGCAGGAGGTATAAAGACTTTATTTTCATTGTAATGGATTTAGCGTTTCGCGCGGTGCAAAAGTACGGCCTTCCGGCCAAATTCATGTAAGGGCAAAAAACCGCTCAGCGTTCTAAACGTCCGTTCTGCCGGTATCGCGGCTTGGTGATATTAATCATTTCGTTTGCTAATTTCAATTTTACTTCCAATTCGCCGGTGAAACAGTATAGCCATTTTTAAATATTTCAGGCGTTAAAACACCGTGTTTAGACACTAAAAACCGGCATGATCAAGATCAGCCACAGGCCTAACAGAAGTCACTAAACGCCCGTTTTCGCTGATGATAGATTTGTGCATCAAAAACAGTAAAAAATGAAATCGTACTTAGTTCTTCTGCTTGTTTGTGTGTTCAGCTGGGCCAATGCCCAGGGAAACTACCGCTCCTCCCAATTCACCATGACGATCAAAGGTTCTTCCAATCTGCACGACTGGGAATCCACCGCGAAAGAAGCGCGCGCCAATGGCGCCGTCTCGATCGAAAACGGCGAATTAAAAGCAATCTCCTCGCTCACCGTTGAAGTGCCGGTCAAATCCATTAAAAGCCCGAAGGGTAACATCATGGATAACAAAACCTATGACGCGCTGAAAGCCAAATCCAACCCTACCATCATTTTTAAACTGGAAAAAATAAACAGCCTGGTTAAAAAAGGCGACGCCTACGACATCAGCGCCACGGGTAACCTGACCATTGCAGGCGTCACAAACAAAATAGACCTCCAGGTGAAGGGAAAAGTGAACGGCGACGCCACGACGTTCAGCGGCTCCAAAAAACTGAAAATGACCGACTATAAGATCGATCCGCCCACTGCTCTTTTCGGTACCATGACCACCGGCAACGACATCGAAGTGGTGTTCTCGGTAACGATGAAACAATTATACAATTAATTCAAGACTTAAAAATCATTCTGTCTGTTATGAAAAACGGCCTTATTATCTCTGTCCTCGCGCTGCTTTTCAGCGCCACCTTTGCCCTGGCTCAACAACCTGATCTTCAATACTTCCGTCCCTGGGATCAATCGGGCATCAACATCTTCGAGCCCTCCAAAAAAGCCGAACAACCGGAATTTACCGGGTTTAAAATCCGCATCGGCGGTGCTTTTACCCAGGATTTCCAGTCGATCAAACACGAAAACGTTCCCACTTACGTACCAGTTTCCGGCACCAACGCCACCAATAAGAACCTGTTGTACGGCGTGATCAAAACCGAAGACTCCACCTCGGCCACGCTCACCGGCTTCAACCTGGCCATGGCCAACCTGAACCTCGACTTCCAGATCGGCGACGGTATCCGGGTAGCGCTTGAGAACTACATGTCGTCGCGTCACCACTCCGAATTTTGGGTGAAGGGCGGCTATATTCAAATCGACAAACTGCCGATGTTTGGCAGCCCGCAATGGTTCACCGACTACCTCCGGGTGAAAATCGGTCACTTCCAACCCAACTTCGGCGATATGCAGTTCCGCCGCACCGATGGCGGTAACGCGATGTTCAACCCCTTCGTCGAAAACTTCATTCTCGACGCATTCACGACGGAAATTGGCGGTGAAGTGTACATATTCCCGGCTGACGGCGTGATGGGTATGGTGGGTATGACCTCCGGTTTTATCAACGGTAACGTGGAAAACTTCGCAGAAGCTAACAACTCCAGCGGCGTAGTGCCCACGAAAAAAAGCCCGTCGATCTTTGCCAAAGTAGCCTACGACAAAACGTTCAACGACCTGCGTTTCCGCCTGTCGGCTTCTATCTACAACAACAACAATATATCCCGCAACACGCTGTATGCCGGCGACCGTACGGGTTCGCACTACTTCCTGGCGATGGAACCGGCGCTGACCAATGGCGTTGCTACCGCTCAGGGCAGCCAGTTCACCTCCGGCCGTTTCAACCCGGATATGCCCAACCGTATCCGCGCCATCATGGTCAACCCGTTCATGAAATGGAAAGGCATCGAATTGTTCGGTTCCTATGAAATCCTGCAAGGCAGTAACTACGCCGACGTGAGCGGCCCGGCTGACCGGAAAGTATGGGAAAAACGCAACTTCAACCAGTTCGTACTTGAAGGCGTGTACCGCTTCCTCCCGCGCGAACAGATGTACATTGGCGGCCGCTATTCCAGCGTTTCCGGCGAACCGCGCGGTGTTGTGGATGCCAGCGGCAACCAACTGGAAGTTTCGATCGACCGCCTGGCTTTTGCCGCCGGCTGGTTCCCGACCAAAAACATGTTGCTCAAAGGCGAGTATGTCATCCAGAACTTTAAAGATTTCCCGACCACCGACTACCGCAACGAAGGCAAATTCAGCGGCTTCATGATCGAAGCAGTTATCGGATTCTGATCTTTCTTCTAAAACACGCCCGCCCCATAGTCTTGCAGAGGCTATGGGGCGTTTTTCATCCTTTTTATAGATTTACCGCTAAAAATTGCCCATATGAACTGGCGGAATTTCAAATATTGGCAAATGGGACTGTTGTTCGGCGCCGTGTTTTTTATCGGCGCCAGCCAGCCCGGCTCTCCCGTAAAAGTGCGCTATCACATCACCGAGGAAAGTAAATTGTTCCTGAAAGGGACCACCAATGTCAATGCTTTCTCCTGCGATTGTACCGACCGCTTCCCGTCCAAATACCTGGAGGCGGAAAGTCAGGGCGGCCAAACCCGCTATAAAAATGCCGGCATTCGCATCACCGTAGACAACTTCAACTGCCGCAACCGCAAGATCGAATCCGATTTGCAGAAAGCGATGAAATCGGATAAATACCCGCACATCAGCATCGAACTGGCAGAAACCTGGCAGGATGAACGCTGCCTGAACGGCAAATGCAAGGATTGGTTCGAAGTCACGGCCAAGGCGCGCATAACGATCACCAACGTCACCAAAGAACGCCTGATCGTGGCCAAAGCAAAAGTGCTGGGCAACAACCGTTTTTTATTGCGGGGAGAAGAGTCGCTGAACATGAGCGAATTCGGTATTGATCCCCCGCACGCCATGTTCGGATTAATTAAAGTAAACGATAAAATCACTTTTCATTTCGACCTGACCGTGGAGGCAGGCGAACATTTGTAAAAAACATAACTATCGTACGTATGAAAACATTTTTGATCAAAGGCTTTGTGGCAGGCGGCGTCCTGCTGATCTTCAGCTATCTGGCCCTTTACCTCATCGTCACTTTCGCGCCTCAAGTCGCCGAGGAATATTACAATCCCATTTTCGACATGGGGGGGGATAAAACGATCCTGTATTTCCTGCACCCCTTCATCCTGAGTTTTGCGCTGGCCTGGTTCTGGCGCCGGTTCAAAAGCCTGTTCCACGGCTCCTTCTGGGTGCGTGGCATTGAAATGGGGCTCGTTTATGCGGTAGTTGCCGTTTTACCCTCCATGTGGATCACTTTCAGCGCCCTGGCCGTTTCCTTGCCAATTGTGCTGAGTTGGGTGGCCTACGGACTGTTCCAGGCCGTGGTGGTGGGAATCATTTATGCGAAAATAAGCCCTTAATAAGAGGTTGAGCGGGTTTAACGGGTTGAGCGGGTTTAACGGGTTGAGCGGGTTTAACGGGTTGAGCGGGTTGAGCGGGTTTAACGGGTTGAGCGGGTTTAACGGGTTGAGCGGGTTTAACGGGTTGAGCGGGTTTAACGGGT
>JAKLJF010000257.1 GCA_023151335.1 Thermoanaerobaculia bacterium
CGCCTTTGGCAGGATATTGCAAACCCGGCCGCTGGATTATACCATGGGTGAAAATGCAGTTTCCCTCTCCATTGGAGACATGCTTTCAGGATCGTATTTCCTGATGATTACCGACGGCCGCGGCGTACTGACGGCGAAGTGGTTAAAATAAAATAATACTATAAATGAGTTCGAATGTAGTGTCGGATGAAGGATCGCTATTCTCCTTCCGACAAAGTATGTCAGTCCATTAGCCTCAGCACTTCCCTGATTTTTCCCTCCTCACTCTCCCAATACCACCACTCCAGCCCCGGAATTTCGCCTCCCGGATTAGCCTGCACCACTTTTTTCCGGCCGGTGAGGTGAAATTCACCGGCGCCGGTGACGTCCCGGATCTCCCGGATATTTTTGGCCGTAATGCCCGAGCCGGGCATTACGATAATCCGGTCTGCCGCTTTTTCCACCAGTTTTTGCAATAAAAAACGCCCTTCGTAGGCCGACACGGCCTGTCCGGAGCTCAATACCCGGCGAATGCCGAGCGAGATAAGCGTTTCCAGCGCTTCAAATGGGTCGGCGGCATAGTCGAACGCGCGATGGCAGGTGACGTCCATGCCGCGGGCCGCGTCGAGCATGGCCTGCATGGGGGGTATATCGAGTCTGCCGTCAGCGTCCAGCGCGCCGATCACTACTCCATCGGCGCCGGCTTCCCGGCAGAAGCGGATGTCGTCGAGCATGATAGCCAACTCATTTTCGTCGTAGCAGAAATTGCCTTCCCGCGGGCGGATGAGCACGTTGATGGCTATGTCGAGGTGTTTGCGCGCTTCGCGCAACAGGCCGGGGGAAGGGGTGAGGCCGCCGCCGTCGAGCGCACAGCACAGCTCGATGCGTTGGGCGCCGGCGCGTTGGGCGGCCAGGGCGGATTGGATGTTGGTGGCGCAGACTTCGATTTTAACGGACAAGGCTTTGTTGCTTTTGTTTCACACAAAGGTAAAACAGAAGGCAGACGTCCTGTTTGTTAGTCCAGCAAAATCAAGGGTTTATTTACCCATATGTTTTCTGTTAAAACAGAAATCATATAAACCCCGGCCGGCAAATCACGCCAGTCCAGCCGCAACAAATCGTTGGCTCGTTCGGGATTTTCCCGACGAACCAAAACACCGTCCATACTGTGCAGCGCCACTGCCGAAAGCAGACCGCCATTTAGTGATTTGACATAAACAATACCGTCGCCGGGATTGGGATAAACAATAATATTTCTTCCATTTATGGGCTCTGTCGTTCCGACCAGGCAACTATCCACCACCATAACAGTCGCCGAACTGGTACAACCGTTCGGCGCCGTGGCGACGGCGGTGTAGGCGCCCGGCTCAGAAACGAGCGCCGGATTTTGGTTGGATGGAAATCCGGGACCATACCAGGTAATGGTGGCGCCGGGTGTCGCGGTAAAGGCGGTGATCAGTGTGGTCGGTTGTTCGCAGGTCAGTACGCCGCCTTCGGCGCTGAGGGTGGGTACGGTCACGTCCTGCTCTACCGTTACCTGCGCCGTGCCCGTGCAGCCGTCGGGCGTGGTGGCCGTTACCTGGTAAATACCCGGCGCATAAACGGGGCCATTGCCCCCGGGGGTTGACCAAACGAAAGTGCAGCCCGGAATATTGGCAGAGGCCGTCAGGGTGATCACTGGCGTCGCACAGGTCAACAGGGGTTCGGCCGGAAAAATGCTGACCTGTGGAACCTGTGGAGCCGGGACGGCCAGTATTTGTATTTCGCTGCTGCAACCGTTCGGCGCTGTCGCTTTCACGCGGTACCAGTCGGCCACGCTTACCTGCACGTCTTCGGTATTGGCGGTAAATCCGTTCGGGCCGGTCCAGAAAAATTGCACACCGGGCGCCGGCGATGAGGCATCGAGGTACAACAGCGAATCGCCGCATGCCGGCGGCCATTGTTTAACGTCTATACCGGGTGTCTCCAGGTTGGATACTACGATAACCTGGGTTTGTGCCGTACAACCGTTCAGCAGATTGGTCACGGTCAGCTGATACAGGCCTGCTTCAGGCGCCTGGGGATTTTGGAGCGTCGACTGAAAGCCATTCGGCCCACTCCACAGAAACAGGGCATCCGGGGTATCGCCAGCCGTGCCGTACAGGTTTGCAACGGAATTAGCACAGTCGAGGGTATCGGCAGCAGCCGAAGCAAATGGCGGGTTTTGGTCAGCCAGCACTTCCGCGGAAGCTGCGCCTGTGCAGCCGTTAGAGGTCGTCACGACGACAGTATAGAAGCCCGGCTCTCCAATTTTTGGTTCAGCAAGTGTGGAGATGAAACCGGCGGGGCCCGTCCAGAGATAAGAAACCGGCGTCAGGTCGGCGTTTGCCTGAAGAGTCGTTTCGGTGACGACGCAATTCAGCACCCCCCCAATGGCGACGACCGTGGGCGCCTGCTGATCGGCTACTACTTCGGCGGTAGCAGTTGCCGTGCAGCCATTCGCACCGGTAACCGTCAGGGTATAGATGCCGGGCAGGCCGGTTTCAGGATCAGAAAGCGTGGAGTAAAATCCTCCCGGCCCGGTCCACTCATAAGTAGCATCAGGATCGTTGGAGGCGCCAGACAAAGTCATATTCAACAATGTACAAGTAACGGTGTCGCCTGAAGCCGCGGCCACAGGCGAGGCCTGGTCTGCTTCCACCGTCACCGTTGCCGTGCCGGAGCAGCCGTTCAAGCCGGTCGCGGTGAGGGTATAAACACCTGGTTCGGTCACCTGAGGATTGGCCTCCGTGCTGCTGAAACCGGCCGGGCCGGTCCATTTCAACATGGCTGATGCCGGAAACGCGCTGCCTGAAAGGTTTATGGCCGGCGCGAAGCAGGTCAGGGTTTCGGCATTGTCTGCAAAAGCCTGCACCGGCGAGATATCCTGTTCAATCACAATGGTATCCGCTTTTATACAGTTGACGCCCGAGGCCGTGAGCGTATTCGTCAGGATGTAGGTTCCCGGCGCCGTCACCGTCAGGGAATTACCCAGCCCGATCACCTGCCCGCTGCCGTTCAGCCAGCGTTTCACACCATTGCCGGGCGCCGAGCCGAGGGTGATGCTGGTCGTGGTGCAAGTCAGCATGCCGCCGCCGCTGATCCCGGCCACGGGATCAAGCGCCAAAAGGGTGAACAGAATGGTACTGTCGCAGCCGTCTGAAGATTCCAGCACTTCGGCGTACGGGCCGCCGGTTTCACAATAGTCGTTGCCATTGATCGTAAAACACTCGCCATTACACAGGATTCTGGTTCCAATATTGGTAACTATTGGCGGTCTGATGACGACCTTTTGTTTCACGATGCTGTCGCAGCCGAGGTAAGAAACGTAAGGATCAGAGCTCAGGATATAGGTGCCGGGCGCCGATAGCACCGTATAGGGCGCTTCCTCCCACATAAAGGGGGTATCTTCAAAACAGACTATTTTGTCCGGAAGTATGGTCGGCGGCACAGGCTGCATTTTAATGGCAAAACCAAGCGGCGCAGATGGCGGTTGAAAATAGTTCAAGGCCCGCACGGTGACAAAACCGGGCTGGTCGCCGAATTCAATGTATACCAATTCTCCACCGGGATTGTACAACACCTGCGGACTGGGTTTGCCGTTGATCAGCGAACCGGGCGGAGCATTCCAGAGGAAAGCCGCGGCGATGGGCGGACTGGTGATCTCGAAGACGGTTAATGCTTTGGGGCATACCTGGGAAATGCCGTTCAGTTTGGGATTGCCGGGGGCTCCTGGTTGTGCTGTACAAATATTACCGTCGATAATAAACTGATAATCACAACGATCCCCATTATATCCATCGATCATCAGATAATACACTTTGCCAACGGTCAGGCCCGTCACATTTAAGGTGAGCAGCAGATTGGCGCCGTTTTCCATTCCTCCGTTGCAAGCTACAAGGGCGCCATCACAACCATCATAAAGCGCCATTTGGAGGCCGTCGCCCAAAAAACAATTGGCCGACTCAATCGTGATTGCGCCGGAGGCAGCGCCGGCTACGAAGGCAAACCACTGGTCGTTGTGTGTAACCCCGCAAAAATTGAATGGGGGCGGGGCCCACTGCGCGTTCGCATTGGAGAACCAATAATATGCCGGAATGAACTGGCGTACGCAAACCGCGTTGCAATCCTCAGCCGGAAACATAAAAGGGTCGGGACATTCCGGCGGTACCAGGGGATAGAATTTGCAACTGTCGGCGATAACAGCGGTTGTTTTCGCGGTACAGCCGTATTTACCTGTCACCGTCAGGGTGTAAGTGCCCGGCAAATACCAGTCGACCACCCGTTGGTGCACATCCAGTGTTTTCAGGCCGCCAGGCCCGGTCCAATGGTAATCGAGCGCCGAGGGGTGCTGAAGACCGGTCAATGTGGCTGAAACGGAAGTGCAGGTGACAAAACCGCCAGTGGCCTGGGCCACTACCGGCACGGTGTCGCAATCCACGGCGGGATTTTGAGCGGAAAGTTGGGAGAGAAATGGCAACAGCAAAGCAATGACACAGAGGCGGCGGAAGGAGTTATGCATAGGCTTCGTTTTGCCGGGTAGATACTGCCTGCTACCGAAGCGATGCCTTGCTTTTAAAAATGTCCTAAGCCGCTTTCGTTACGCCACCGACCTGTGCTTCCCGCTTTGCCTTCTTTTCCGCGTACGCCGCCGCGGCCTCCCGCACCCAGGCGCCTTCTTCCCAGGCCTGTACGCGGGTGCGCAGGCGCTGACGGTTGCAGGGGCCGTTACCTTTTACCACGTTCCAGAATTCGTCCCAGTCGATAGGGCCGAAATCGTAGTGGCCGCGTTCCTCGTTCCATTTCAGGTCGGGGTCGGGAACGGTGAGGCCCAATACTTTTATTTGTTCGGCGATCATGTCCACGAAACGTTGGCGCAGTTCGTCGTTGCTGAAACGTTTGATCTTCCACTGCATGCTCTGCGCGGAGTGCACCGAATCGTTGTCCGAAGGGCCGAACATCATCACGGCCGGCCAGTACCAGCGATTGATGGCGTCCTGGGCCATGGCGCGCTGCTCGGTCGAACCTTTCGAGAGGGTAAGCAGTATTTCAAAACCCTGACGCTGGTGGAAACTTTCCTCCTTGCATATCCGCACCATGGCGCGGGCGTAGGGGCCGTAGGAGCAGCGACAGATAGGGATTTGGTTGAGGATGGCCGCCCCGTCGACCAGCCAGCCGATAGCGCCGATGTCGGCCCAGTTTATAGTGGGATAGTTGAAAATGGATGAATACTTGGCCTTACCGCTGTGCAACTCTTCGATCATGGTATCGCGGCTGACGCCCAGGGTTTCGGCGGCGGAATACAGGTAGAGGCCGTGACCGGCTTCGTCCTGCACCTTGGCCAGCAGGATGGCCTTACGTTTGAGTGAAGGAGCGCGGGTGATCCAGTTGCCTTCGGGCAACATGCCCACGATCTCGCTGTGGGCGTGCTGGCCGATCTGGCGGATCAGCGTCTTGCGGTACGTTTCCGGCATCCAGTCTTTGGGTTCGATGCGGATATCGGCGTCGATTTTGGCCTGGAACTGCTCTTCGAGCGAATGTACCGCGGCGGATTTATTTTCCTGGTTGGACATGGCGGCAAAGTTCGGATTTTTCCCCTCAAACGCCAAATATCCCGAAGTGTTCAGCCAACACAAAAAATCCTTACGCGCGCGCCACTATTCCCGCCACTCCGTCGTTTTTGCTAACACTTTGTAAATTAGCGCCCTCAACTTTGGCGCTACAGCTATTTTTCCAAACAAAACACGTACCTTTGCGCCCTATGAAAAAAATGTACGGCTGGCTGCTGTTCACCGGCATGTTGTGGATGCTCGCCTCCTGTAAAAGCGAATTCGAACGCGTCCGCATTAGCGGCGACGTGGAAAAGATTCTGAGTAAAGCGTTTGAGTATTATGAAAAAGAGGAATACCAACGCGCGCAAACGCTGTTCGACCTCGTCCTGAACAACATCAAAGGCCTGGAAAAGGCTGAGAAAGCCTATTACAACTACGCTTACACCTACTACCACCTTAAACAGTATACGTTGGCGGCTTATTATTTTAAAAACTTCGCCAACACTTTTACCAATTCTGTCTACCGGGAAGAGGCGGCTTACCTGTCGGCGTATTCCAACTACCTGTTGTCGCCCACTTACCGCCTGGATCAGGCCAGCACCCGCACCGCCATCGACGAATTTCAGCTGTTCGTCAACTTGTTCCCGCAAAGCAAACGGGTGGCGGATTGCAACAAACTCATCGACCAGCTGCGCCGCAAACTGGAAGAAAAGGCCTTCGGCGAAGGCGAATTATATTTCAACCTGCGCCAATACCAGTCGGCGGTGATCTCTTTCGACAACCTGCTGCGCGATTACCCCGAAAGCCCAGACGCCGAGCGGGTGCGGTACCTCATCGCCAAATCGGCCTTCCTGCTCAGCGAAAACAGCATCGTGGAGAAAAAACGCGAACGCTACACCGAAACCATTACCCGCTGCAACGACTTTCTGGAAAAATATCCCGAAGGGAAATACACCAAAGAAATTAAACAAATCCGCCGCGACGCCGAAGAACAACTGAAGATCGTGGTGAAACGGTTTAAAACAACGTAATTTAATGATGAATGATAAATGATGAATAAGGGAGTAACCCCCGGCTCAGCACTCATCAAAGTTCATTCATCATTCATCATTCATAATTCATCATTATTTAAGATGAGCGATATCAAAAGCAAGGCCCAGGGCCTCGACCCCAACGTCCAACCACGCGACGTGCGCGAATTGGTGGGAAAAACCGACAACATTTACGAAAGCATTGCCATCATCAGCAAACGCGCCCGGCAAATCTCCAGCGATCTGAAATGGGAAATCCAACGCAAACTGGAAGAATTCGCGGTCAGCTCCGACACCATCGAAGAAGTGCAGGAGAACAAAGAACAGATTGAAATCTCCAAATTCTACGAACGCCTGCCCAACACGGCGATCATCGCCACGCACGAATTCATGAACGATGAAATTCAGTGGCGGTACGTGGAAGACAGGGATTAAGTGCGGATTACGGATTACGGATTGCGGATTGCGGATTGACCCAACTCTTGGCATTTGTTCT
>JAKLJF010000258.1:0-2153 GCA_023151335.1 Thermoanaerobaculia bacterium
GCGACGCCGCTAACGGCTCAAAAAACCGTGACGACGGAAGAGCAAACATGGTTTGGTTTTTTCAACCAAACCCGACTGACCGACAAGTGGGGTTTCTGGTTCGACACGCACCTGCGGTTGAAAGACGACTTTGTGGGCGACTTCTCGCAGTTTATCGTTCGCGCCGGCCCAACCTGGTATTTGGCCGACGACATCCGGCTCACCGCGGCGTATGCATACATCCATCATTTCCCTGCCGAAGGCCATGAGTATATTGCACAGCCCGAACACCGCCCCTGGCAACAGGTGCAGTGGTTCATGCGCGGGCAAAAAGCGAGGCTCATGCAGTGGGTTCGGCTGGAGCAGCGTTTTCGCCGGAAAATACTGAATGCCAGCGAATTGGCGCAGGGATACAGTTTTAACTGGCGCATCCGGTACAACTTTGCCTTCTTTATTCCCATTACCAAAAAACGTTTTGAGCCGGGTGGTCTGCAGTTCTTGCTGAACGATGAATTAATGATCAACTTCGGAAAAGATATCGTTTATAACCACTTCGACCAAAACCGGTTCTTTGCCGGGCTGGTGTTTCAGGTGAACAAACACGCTCAACTTCATGCGGGCTATATGAATTTGTACCAGCAGCTTTCGTCGGGCAATTCATTCAGAAATCAGCATACGGTGCGGGTGTTTTATTTTCATAATTTTGATTTGCGTCCCGACGCAAAACATTGAGAACCATGCCACAAATTGCAGCGCCTCCGCACCCCAGCTTCCGCGAAGCCCTGGCCTTCTGGCTACGGCTCGGGTTTATCAGCTTTGGCGGTCCGGCGGGACAAATCGCCATCATGCACGATTTTCTGGTGGACAAAAAACGCTGGATCAGCAACTCGAAATTCCTGCACGCGCTCAATTACTGTATGCTGCTGCCCGGCCCCGAGGCGCAACAACTGGCCACCTACACCGGCTGGATGCTGCACGGCGTGCGGGGCGGGCTGGCGGCGGGTATTCTGTTTGTGCTGCCTTCGGCTTTTATCCTGTGGGGGCTGAGCGCGCTGTACGTCACCTACGGGGAGTTGGCAGCCGTGCAGGCCGCTTTCGATATGCTGAAACCGGCAGTACTGGCCATCGTGGCGGGCGCTATTGTGAAAATCGGGAAAAAATCGCTGCAAACACCGTTGCATTATGCGGTGGCGGCGCTGGCATTCGTCGCCATTTATTTCGGGAATATCCCGTTTCCTTTGATCATTCTCAGCGCTATTCTGATCGGCGTGGCCCTGGCCACGTTTACGAAACTTTCAAAGTTTCGTAAACATACTGCCGGGGAATCAACCCTGGATCCGGAAACGGAATACCTTATCCACCGGAACACCGTGTTGCCGCACACCGGTTTTTCTCCGTCAAGGTTGGCACGGCAAACAGGAGTAGCGTTGCTCTTATGGATTTTGCCGCTGGCGTTTTTTTACGCCTTCACGACGCACTTCGATTTTTGGAAAAAACTCGGCCTGTTTTTCACCCAGGCGGCTTTTGTCACCTTCGGCGGCGCGTACGCCGTGCTGCCTTATGTGGCACAGGTAAGTGTCGAAAAATTCGGCTGGCTGACGCGGCTGGAAATGCTCGATGGCCTGGCGCTGGGCGAAACGACGCCGGGGCCGCTCATCATGGTGCTGGCTTTCGTGGGCTTTATGGCCAGTTATAACACCTTCCACGGTTCGCTTGCCGCCGCCACGGCGGGCCTGGCCGCCACGGTGTTCTATACCTTCCTGCCTTCGTTCCTGTTCATCTTCGCCGGCGCGCCCCTGATCGAGCGCACCCATGCAAACCCCGCGGTAAAAACCGTGCTGCAATACGCCACGGCCGCCGTCGCCGGGGTGATTCTCAGTCTGTGTATTTACCTGGGGCAGGCGGTTATTATGCCTCACCCGCCGGAAGTGCTATGGATTCCGCTGGCGTGGACGGTTACTTCGCTGGCGGCACTGCAATACTTCAAATTAAACATGATGATTTGGATCGGCGTGAGCGTAGGGATCGGATTATTCAAATATTGGATTACGTGAATATAAACAATCGAACAAATTTATTTTATCGTAAACACATATTCATATAGGATACATAGATTTTATAAACACTATTTGAGTTCTATGTTTCTATATTTTATGTGTTCTATGTGCCTATGT
>JAKLJF010000258.1:2163-7063 GCA_023151335.1 Thermoanaerobaculia bacterium
CGCCGCCATTATTTCAGCATGGCCGAACCGCGAAATACGTTTACGAAACTTTCAAAGTTTCGTAAACGTGACGCGTTTTCATGCTGAAAGTTTGTCGGCGTGCGGTATAAATACGTGTATAAATACTAAATCTTCTATGCAACCGGAAACAAAACCATCCCACACCGAAGTTGAACACGTCAAAGCCAAAAGCGACTACCTGCGCGGCACGCTCGCAGAGAGCCTGAACAATACCCTCAGCGGGGCGCTGAACCCGGAGGACACCCACCTGATCAAGTTCCACGGCTCGTACCAGCAGACCGACCGCGACCTGGACAGCGAGCGGAAGATCCAGAAACTCGAGCCGCTCTACTCGTTCATGATCCGCGTACGCGTGCCGGGCGGTGTGGCCACGCCCGCGCAATGGCTGCGTATGGACGCCCTGGCCGACCAATACGCCAACGGCACGCTCAAACTCACTACCCGGCAAGCTTTTCAACTCCACGGCGTACACAAGCGGCACCTGAAATCGGCTATCCGGGGCTTCAACGAAGTGCTGCTCGACAGCCTGGCCGGCTGCGGCGACGTGAGCCGCAACGTGATGTGCAGTCCCAACCCCGAAGAAAGCCGCGTGCATGCTGCCGTGCAGGAGGTTGCCCGGTCGATCAGCGCGACCTTTACGCCCCGTACGACAGCCTATTACGAAATCTGGCTCGACGGCCAGCCGGTAGACAAATCACAACCCTTTGCCACGCACAAACCCGGCGGAGCGGACGAAGAACCGGTGTACGGCAATACCTACCTGCCACGCAAATTCAAGATCGCCCTCGCCGTGCCGCCGCAAAACGATACCGACGTATTTGCCAACGATATCGGCCTGATCGCCATTGAAAAAGACGGCGAACTGGCGGGATTCAACGTGGCGGCCGGCGGTGGGCTGGGCATGACTTTCGGTGAACCGCAAACCTTCCCCCGCCTGGCCGATATGCTGGGTTTTGTGGAAACGAAGGACATCCTGAAAGTCTGCGAAGCCATCATCACCACCCAGCGCGACCACGGCAACCGGGAGAACCGCCGGCTCAGCCGCCTGAAATACACCATCGAACGGATGGGTTTGGCCACTTTCAAACGGGAAGTGGAGGTGCGCTCGGGCGTGTCGTTCCAGCCGGAAAAACCTTACCGCTTTGAAGGCACGGGCGACCGCTATGGCTGGACGCCCGCAGCAGGAGGACGTTTTCACCTGACCCTTTTCGTGGAAGGCGGCCGCGTGGCCGATACGCCTTCGTATCAATTGAAAACCGCCCTGCGCGTGGTCGCCACGGTACACGACGGCGATTTCCGGCTCACGGGTAATCAGAACCTGATCATCGGCAATATTTCGCCGGAAAAACGGCCCGCTATCGAGGCGATCCTGGAAAAATACGGTGTGCTGGAACACACCTTCCGCCAGACGGCCCTGCGCCAACACTCGCTGGCCTGCGTGGCGCTGAACACCTGTTCGCAGGCCTTTGCCGAGGCAGAGCGCTATTTACCCGCCTTGCTCGATAAAATAGACGACATCCTCCGGGAAACCGGTCTGGAGCAGGAAGCCATTACCATCCGTATGACCGGTTGCCCCAACGGCTGCGCAAGGCCCTACCTGGCCGAGATCGGACTGGTGGGGAAGGCGGTTGGGAAATACAACCTCTACCTAGGCGCCGCCTTCAACGGCGAACGCCTGAACAAACTGTACCGCGAAATGCTCGACGAGGAAGGGATCCTGCGCGAGTTGCGGCCGCTATTGCAAGCGTATGCCGGTGAGCGGAACCCGGGCGAGCGATTTGGCGATTTCTGCATCCGCAAAGGCTGGGTGCAGGCGACGACGCATGGGACGAATTTTCATGGATGAATTTGTATTGGTTCACGCAGATGTTACACAGATGTATTGCGCAGATTTTACACAGAATTTTTCTGCGTAACGTCTGCGCAATACATCTGTGTAACATCTGCGTGAAATTCAGACGCCCGAAAGGGTTAAAGGAAATGAGCTTATGATTCAATTTGAAGAAATGCCAGCACCGGCGACCAACACTTCGGCCGCAACCGCCGGCAACACCCTTTTCCCGGTTTTCCTCAAACTGGAGCAGTTTGCCGTGCTTATTGTGGGCGGAGGAAAGGTCGGTTTGGAAAAAATAACGGCCATCCTGCACAACAGCCCCGCCACGCGGGTAACCCTCGTGGGCGAAAGTATTTTGCCGGAAATCCGGGCATTTGCCGCCGGTTTCGGGCAAGTGCTTTTACTGGAAAAAAACTTTGAAACCGCCGATTTGAACGGCCAGCAGATCGTCATTGCCGCCACTGACGACCCGCAACTAAACCGTACGGTAAAAGAACTGACCTCCGCGCGCGGTATCCTGACCAACGTGGCCGATACGCCCGAGCTCTGCGATTTTTACCTCGGCTCCATCGTGCAAAAGGGCGACCTGAAAATCGCCATTTCCACCAATGGCAAATCGCCGACCATCGCCAAACGGCTGAAAGAGGTATTGCAGGAAACGTTGCCCGACGAATTGCACGAGTTATTGCAGAACATGAACAGGATCCGGAATCAACTGAAAGGCGATTTTGCGCAAAAAGTGCGGGTGCTGAACCGTGTCACCCGCAGGCTTTCTTCCAAACCCGACTCCATCGAAACCCTCGAAGCGCGCAACTGGCGCAGGCTGGCCACCATATCACTCGCGGCTTTCGGTCTGCTGTTGATCGTTAATTTGGTGTTTATCACCGGCTTGCACCAGGCCCTGGAACCGCAATTTTACACCTTCCTGGCCATTGGTTTTCTGGCGCAAATGGTCGACGGCCTGCTCGGCATGGGCTACGGCGTGACGGCAGCCATCGGATTGATGACCATCAACGTGCCGGCGGCGGCCATGTCGTCGTCGATCCACACGGCCGAGATGTTTGCTGCCGGGGCTTCGGGGTATAGCCACTACCGTTTCGGCAACGTAAAGCGGGAGTTGTTCCGGGCCTTGCTCTTGCCCGGCGTGCTGGGCGCTGTGTGCGGCGCCTTGTTGCTCATCTGGCTCGACGGGCAGGGCTCGCAGTACGTGAAACCGGTACTGGCGGTATACACGCTGATACTGGGCACGCGTATCCTTTACCGGGCTTTTTTCCCAAAAACCGAAGAGTCGGAAGTCAGAAGAGTGGGCTGGCTGGCCGGCGCCGGCGGTTTTCTCGACTCTTTCGGCGGCGGCGGCTGGGGGCCGCTGGTGACCGGAACACTGATCACCAAGGGCAAAACGCCGCGTTATGTTATCGGCTCGGTGAGCCTGACGGAGTTTTTTATCACCCTGGCCAGCGCCGTCACGTTTTTTTCCGTCATCGGCATTAAACACTGGCAGGTGATCCTGGGACTGATCCTGGGTGGCGTGATCGCCGCACCGATAGCCGCCCGTTTTGTGGGCAAACTACCGGTGCGGCAGATGACCATCGGAGTGGGGGTGATGGTAATCATCTGGAGCGTGCAGATTTTTGTGAAGGTTTTTTGGGGTTAATTCCCTTTAAGCAATTAATTGCGTTCGCTTACTTATGGCGAATAGTGCACCAACTTAACCGAAATCACACCCACATCAGAAGCAACCCGGATGTAATAAACCCCCTCTGCTACTGTGTTTAAATCCAGCCGATAACTGGTGATTCCACCGGGTAAAAGCGGAATTTCAAGAAACATCACTTTCCTGCCCAAATTGTCTTCCAGGCTTACAGGAATAATCCCCTCTTTGAAACCGGACAGTTCCAGCCTGCATTCCGCGCCTGCCGGATTCGGGACACAGCGCACAAAGGGGCGTTCTGATCCCAGCTCCGAAACGGCAACGAATGGAAGGGTTTTAAACTCCTGTACGGCAGAAAACGCACTCGACGTATCCAGGCAGATCGTCCGTACCCGCCATTCATACAGGGTGTCGGACACAAGTCCTGTGAGGGTAATTGTCGTATCAAAACCGGTGGATAAAACGGACTCCCAGCCGGTCGTGCCTGCAATCCTGTATTCCACTTCATACTGTTCCGCGCAATTTTCCGGCAGCCACGCCAGCACGGCTGTGTTTTTGGTGATCAACCCTTCCGGCAGCCCTTCCGGCGCCGGACACCAGGCGCTCACGGCAATGGCCGCCTGGGCGGTACAACCGCCGGCGCTGGTCACCGTGACGCTGTAAATAGCCGAAACGGACGGGAAGATCACGATATCAGCCGTCGTCTGACCGGTGTTCCAGGCGTACGCCGTCGCCGTGGGATCGGAGGTTACCCACAACAACAGCGGTTCGCCCGCGCAAACGGTGGTATCCGCCGCGTGTTGAAGCGAAGGTGTACGGTAGATGAGCACCGTATCCGAATCCGTCCAGGCGCCGGCCCCGGATTCCCGGATCCGGACGATCAGCGCGCCCGGTCCGGCGTCAGCGGGTACGAACCAGGCCAGTTGCCCGGCTGTTGCGGGCAGGTTACTGGCTGAAAAAACCGTGGCCCCGTTCAGGCTGTCTATGGCCACATCCACTGCGGCAATACCGGCCGATTGCCAGGCGATCTGCACCGAATCGCCACTGCAAAAAGCGGCCAGGTGCAGGCCGGGCGACAGGTCCAGGGCTTTTAACGAATCGAAGCGGACCGTACGTTCACCCTTGTTTTTCAGGGCTTCCCGGTTGCCGGTGTGGTCGGTCGCCAGGGTAAAAAATGAATATGTGTGCCCCGCTTCTCCTGTGAAAAGTATGGTATTGCCGGACACTTCCGATTGCCATTGTTCAAAAGCGCCGGTGTCGCGGGCCACGTAAACGCTGTAAAAATCAATGCCGGAACCGCCGGGGTCGTCGGCGCCCTGCCAGCGGAGCCGCAGGGTATCGACGGTGATGACCGGGGGCAGGCTGTCCAGCGCACTCACCGGCGCGACGGCGTC
>JAKLJF010000259.1 GCA_023151335.1 Thermoanaerobaculia bacterium
ATACCCCATGCCCAGGGAATAGAGCCGCGCGGTTGGCCACTGAGAAAACGGATACCGGAAGGGAAAGGAATGCCCATCAGAAAACCCAGGGGCGCAACGACAGCCAACAACACGAGGTATTTCACCCAGCCCGAAGCGCCGGCGGCAAATGGTAAAACAAGCGGAAGCAGAAAGGCATATAGTAACAACACAGACGCCACTGCGAGCGGTGCATATAACAAGGGTTTTCCATTAAACCGGAAGCGATCCGAAAAATAACTCCCCGCACCCGAGGCAAACAAAAGGCCGCTGATCACTATGGCGGCCGAAAACACCGGATTGCCCAGAAAAAGCAGAAATTGCTGGATCAATACTACCTCCACGAACATGTAGCCGATCCCGATCCCGCTGAAATACAGGAGCATCCAGCGCCGGTTGCCCGCCGCAAAACGGAAACGAAGCAAAGGCAGGACGATCAAAACCATTGCCGCCACTGCCAGCACCGCGAAAGTGACCAGCACCAGCAGATACCCGATCTCCAGAAACGGGATGGATTGCCCCCCGAAACTTTCAGACAAACGGGGCAGGCTTTTCAGGCGAAGGAATTGTGAAAAATAGGGCCGCTGATCGGTCGCCGGCCGGATGTTGAAGGAGTATGATTCATACAAGGCGCTTCGCTGCCCGGATACCAAGGTATCGATGGAAGCGTAGAAAGTGCTGTCCTGCAACTGGTTGAACTGATCCCGCTCGCCGGCTTGCAGGTCGGGCAACAGAACGGGGTCGAACTGCATGTCCTGGCAGAAGCGGCGTATGCGCTCCAGTTGTTGTGCGCCCAACGGCTGCCTGAGGGCCAGAAAGGTGACGGTTCCCCAACTTTTCACGGCGGCCAGGTGCCGCGGCGGCTGGCGAATGCCGTTGCGTTCCAGCATTTCCACGAGGGTAGCCAGCACCTTCAGGGGGGCGCGCAGGGGGTAATCGATCCAAATCGTAACTGCCAGACTGCCGCCGGGCGCCAGATGCTGCCAGGTATCCTGAAAAGCATCGAGCGTCATCGTGTATTGTTCCTGCAGGGCATTCAGGCCCGAGGAGCCGCCGAATTCGCCTACGGCAGGGAGTATAGCCAGATCGAAACGCGTGGTGTCGGCAAGCAGGAAGGTCCGGGCCTCCATTTCAAAGGTACGGACCGCGGGGTGGCGGAACAGGGAGTCGTTTTCGGCGGCGAGTTCATTTTTTAACAGCGCCGCCAGGGCCACATTGCTTTCCACCGCGGCCACTTCCGCGGCCCCCTGCGCCAGGGCATGCGCCACGTCTTCGCCAGTTCCTGCATTCAGCACCAATACCTGCGAGGGTTTGTCGGCCCGGTACGGCAGGGCGCGCGTCGAATAATCGAGCACCAACGGCGCGCCGGTGTCCGGAAGGGGTAGCAGAACGCCCAGCCAGTCGCCGTTGTGGAACAATACTTTCCGTACGGGTACGGTTTGTTGATAATTCAGGCTCAGACCGGGCGCATACCGCAGCACCGGCGAGGAAACCAGTTGCAACAAACCATAGGGCGTGTTTTTTTCCAACTCCACGCCGGCCTCCGGCAACAACATGGTTTTACTGATGGCTTTGTATTGCGAAGGCTTTAAATCCGGCGGATGAAAAATGGTATATGCCACGGCGCCCGCGGCAACTGCAAAAAGACCCGCCCATAACAGTTTGCGCGGTACGCCAAACGTTTTTCCACCCACTTGCTCCGGACGAAACACCAGCAAAAAAGCCGCCACCGGCGCCACGGCCACCACCGCCGGCAATTCCTCCGGAAAAAAACGCCACATCAACCACAAAACGGGTATGCCGCCCAGGCCGGAGCCGATCAGGTTGGCGAAATACACGGCGCCGATCTTGCCGGAAAATCGGACGAACGTCATACCGATGGCCAGGGCGCCGAGAAAAAAGGGCAGGAAAAACAACAGGCAGGTCGCGATCAGGCGCCACACGTGTCCGGGGTCGTTGAACAACAGATAAGAATCGAACCGGATCGCCTCCAGGTTCGACCAACCCGTAACCATCGCCATAGTCACAGCGGTCAGTAGCAGCAAACCGGGAAAAACAAACGCGAATCCTCGTACCAGCCGTTCTTCAAAAAGGCTCAGGAAAGTCCCTGCCACGCCGAAGCCCAGCAGCGCCACCGAAATGACCATGTAGGCAAAATGGTACCATTGCTGGCAGGAAAATACCTGTATCAGTGCCAGCTGAAAAGCGATAACAGCGGCGGAAAGTATCCCTGTGGCCCAATAAACACCGGGAGGGACGAAAACCGGGGAAGATTGTTTCGTCATGTTTATAAAATCGGCTCATCCTCTTGTAAACGGCACAAAACGCACCGGAAACAGGTTTTTTGTTTTGGCTTTGCCGTCCTTCTTTTCCACCAGCATCAGCTGTTGCACCATAAAAGGAGAGCCTATGGGAATCACCATGCGTCCGCCCTCTTTCAATTGTTCCAACAGGGGAGGCGGAACAAATTCCGCGGCTGCTGTAACGACAATGGCATCGAAAGGCCCTTTTCCCGGCCATCCGTAGTAGCCGTCGGCATTTTTGGTTTCTATGTTTTTATAGCCCATTTTCCGCAAGCGGGCGCGGGCCGCCGTGTCCAGTTGCGTCACAATTTCGATGCTGTACACCTTGTCCACGATCTCCGCCAGCACGGCAGCCTGGTAGCCCGAGCCCGTGCCGATCTCCAATACCCGGAAATCAGGTTTGGGCCGGATCACTTCGGTCATATAGGCCACGATATAGGGTTGGGAGATCGTTTGCCCGTAGCCAATGGGCAGGGAGCCGTCGGTGTAGGCACGGCTTCTGTATTCTTCCGGCACGAACAGGTGACGGGGCACCTTTTGCAGGGCCTTCAGCACAGCGGTATCTTTAATACCCCGGTTCTCGATCTGGTCTTTGACCATCCGGTTCCGTTGTTTTTCCTGAACGGTTTGGGCAGGACTGCATACCCAAAAACCCATAAGCAGGCAGGATGTGGCGATAATACCGGTCAATGATTTCATACCTCGTGATTTTCAGGCAAGGTAGCGGAGAACCGGAAACCGGAACAATGACCTGCCTCAATCCGCGGGGTTACATAGATTTTGTTATGCTCTGTCAGCCGATGCCTTAGCCCCCGTCAAACTCATCCCCAAAGCTGGAATCCGGCTTTTTTGCGGGTTTTTTGGCGTCTCCGCCTTTGGGCACGGTACCGCCGGGCACGGATTCCTCGTCGGGAATTTCGTCGTTATAGAGGTCGGGTGCGAATTCTTCGTCACCATCGCCGGCAGGGCCGTAGGCCGACTGGTACTTGGAGCAGTCGATCTCGATGCCGAGGTCGCCGCCGGGGCGTTCGAAGCGGGCGTTGAAATCGTAGCCGGCGGTTTTGTCATTTTCCAGGCGTTGGAGGAAGTCGGCGAAGATGGGGCGGGCCATACGGGCGCCCTGGCCATCGGAGAGGCTGAGGAAGCGGATCCAGCGATCCTCGCCGCCTACCCAGGTGCCGACCACCAGTCGAGGCGTGACGCCCATGAACCAGCCGTCGGTGTAGTCGTTGGTGGTGCCGGTTTTGCCGCCTACCTCGCTTTTAAGTTTGTTGATACCGGGGGCGCCACGCAGGTTGTATTTGAGCATGTCGAGCATGACGTAGTTCACGTTGGGCGGCAGCGCCTGGTGTTCTTCGGGCAGGGCGCGGTAGATGACCCGGCCGTTTTTATCTTCAATTTTTTTAATGACGTAGGGCTTGGCGTACAGGCCTTTATTTGCAAAGGTGGCGTAAGCGGCGGTCATTTCCCACACGGTGAGGTCGGCCGCGCCGAGGCAGATGGAGGGTTGTTTGGGGATGCGGTATTCGCCGTCGGGGCGGCGGGCGCTGGAGTCGACGCCCATGTTGTTGAGCAGGCCGCGCACCGGTTCGGGGCTGCCCATTTGTTTCATCAAAAAAGCGCTGACCGAATTGACGGAACCTTTCAGGGCTTCCTTCAGGGAAAGCAGGCTGCCGGAGTAGGTGCCGGTGGAGTTTTTAGGCGTCCAGTCGGAGATGAGGGTAAAATTCTGGTAGTGTTTCGGAATGGTCACCGCAATGTCGTACACCTGGTAGCAGGGACTGATGCTTTGCTGGGCAATGGCCGTGGAATATACAAACGGTTTGAACGTGGAACCCACCTGCCGCATGGTGCGCACGTGGTCGAACTGGAAATATTTGAAATTGATGCCGCCCACCCAGGCTTTGACCTCGCTGCTGGCAGGGTCCACGGCCAGCAGGCCCGTTTGCAGGAACATGCGGTGGTAGCGCAGGCTGTCGTAGGGCGACATCAGGGTGTCTTTTTCAAACCGGGGAGCATCCCAGCTGAACACTTTCATTTTTACCGGTGTACGGAGTTTGCCCAGAATGGCATTTTGCAGCGTATTCCATTGTTTTTTGATCTCCGGCCAGTCGCCACTGCCCATGATCTTCCGGTAATTGGCGGCATCCTGCGCGCTGATCCAGTTTTTGGCCACCAGGGAGGTGATGGTTTTGCCGTCCTTTTCATCGGCCAGCATGCGCAGGATGTCGGAGTCCTGCAGTTCGAATTCGTATTTTTCCTGTATAAGTTCGCTTACCGCGCCGAGGTATTTGGGCCGCATTTGCTGGTAGCGGTCGCCGGCGCGGATAAGTTTCCAGAATTCTTCCCGGCGCTGGTTGATTTCCGCATCGCCGGTTTCGCGGGTACGGTAGGTCCAGGGGTCGCGGTTTCGCCAGACTTCGAAAAACCGCTTTTGGGTTTTGCGCATGTGTTCGGCCATGGCCGCCTCGGCGTATTTCTGGAACACCGGATCGATGGTGGTGTAAATGCGCAGCCCGTCTTTGTAAATGTTGTATTTCGAGCCGTCCGATTTACGGTGTTCGGGTTTGTCGAGAATGGCCTGCACGTCTTTTTTCAGTTCGGCGCACAGGTATGGCGCGGTATCGTCGGTGAAGGTGACTTTTTTAAACCGGCTCATATCGAGCGGCAATACCTTGAGGCTGTCGTACTGCGCTTCGGTGAGTATGCCGTTGCGCCACATCTGGTACAGCACTACCATGCGGCGGCGGATGCAGCGTTCCGGGTAGGTGTTGGGATTGTAGCGCGAGGGGTTTTGCAACATGCCGATGAGCGTGGCGGCTTCTTCGACGTTCAGCTTGTCCTGGCTTTTGCCGAAATACACTTCTGCCGCCGCGCGGATACCGTAAGCGTTGTTCACGAAGTCCACCTGGTTGAGGTACATCGCGAGGATTTCCTCTTTGGTGTAGCTTTTTTCAATTTTAATGGCGGTGATCCATTCCCGCAGTTTGCGATACATGAGGGCGAAGAGTTTCTCCATCTTCGACATGTCGGCAAAATTGCGGTCGGAATACAGGTTTTTGGCCAGCTGTTGGGTGATGGTGGAGCCGCCGCCGGCGCTTTGGTCGCGCAGCAGGATGGTGCGCACCACCACACGGGCCACCGCGCGCGCATCCACGCCGCTGTGCTCGCGGAAACGCTCGTCTTCCGTGGCGATCAGGGCGTTCACCAGGTGTGGGCTCAGGGCTTCGTAGGATACCGGCACCCGGTTTTCGATAAAATATCGCCCCATTACTTCGCCGTTGCCCGCCAGTACTTCACTGGCCAGCGCGGAATTGGGATTCTCCAGTTCGCGGAAAGAAGGAATGGCCGTGAAATTGATGACGAGAAAAATGGTCAGCACCGTTACGACGACCAGCGTGGCCAGGCGCCAGGTCCAGCGCAGTATTTTCCGGTACACCGGCAGCCGTTGCTGCTGGTGGGCGGCTTTTATGGTGATCAGATGTTGCGGTTCGGACATAGCTAAAATGGGCTGTTGCGGGCTTAAAACGCCGGACATGAAAGGGACGTACAAAGATAGCCAAGATATTTTTTTAGTTCAGCCATCCTTTTTCCTGCACCATCATCCGGTAGGCGGAAGGGGTAACACCGGTTTCCCGTTTAAAATACCGGTTGAAAGAGACTTTATTGTTAAAACCCGCTTCGTAAGCGATCTGAATGATCGTATGCTGATTGTACGCGGCATCGGCCATTAAACGTTTCACATGCTCTATCCGGTAGCGGTTGATCAGTTCAAAAAAATTGACCCCGTAATGCTCGTTGATGACCTGCGACAACTGGTGCCGACCGGTGTTGAGATAGGCGGCCAGATCGTCGAGCCGCAGTTCGTTTTCTTTAAACACCTGTTCTTCCCGCAACAGTTGTTCCATCTTCCGCTTAATGGATTCGCCCGCGTTTTCAGTGAGTGTGGAAGATTTGTATTTTTTTACCGGTAAAAAATGACTGATCGGCTCGCTGCGGAATACCCGTTTTTGTACCAGCCCCATGTAGGCTATGGCCAAAATGCCCAGCGCCATGGCAAAACTGATGGCGTAATCCCATTCCGGATTAAAAAAAGAGCAGCGCACCAGCACAAAATAAGATATAAATGCCAGGACATATAGCCCCATCCCGCGGGCCACAACCTTGGTCCAAATCATGATATTGGCATCCACCTGCCATTCGTTTCGAGTCATGGCCCAAATGCGCACCGTGTAAAAAAGCAGGTGGCCGGTGAGTAAAGTGGGCGAGGAGCCGATCATATTCAAATCGGAGACAAGTGCTGTCTGCGCCCCAAAGTCCGACAAAAACGCGGGCAAGGAAAGCAAACCTGAAACAGCCGGGACGATATAGTGCAAAGCGGCTTCCCGCGCGGTGTACTCCTCTTTAAACGTATCTTTCAAATATAAATACAGGGAAGGGCCGACCAGAAAGGTCAGAAAAGGCCACCAGTTTTGTAGATAGGGGAAAAAAGCGTGGTAGCCCGTCCAGATCAGGATATAAGTGATCAGGATCAGCGCAAAGGAAAACACCACGACCGACAACCGTTTTTCGCCGGCGGAAAACCGCGATTTTCCAAACACCAAAAGAAATCCGATAAACAACCCTGATACTGCAATGACCGCGAGCATAGCCGTCCAGATATTGAATCCGGGCTCCAGGGAGCGCTTCAGCCGGATGAACGCCTCATTGTTTCCGGCCAGGCGCTCAA
>JAKLJF010000025.1:0-17682 GCA_023151335.1 Thermoanaerobaculia bacterium
CGGCGGTAAAGGGGTCGAATGTGAATAGCCCGGCATAAAATGCCGGGCTATTCACATTCAACCCCTTCGGGGTTTGCCGGTGATCACCCGGTTTCAAAGGTAGCAGACCTTTACAGGGTGACATCCGAAGCAGGGTTGTTTACAGGCTATCTAAAATGCACGTTAAATACAAAAAAGGGCCACTCCTTTTCAGGAATGGCCCTACCGCAAGGTTCAGATGTCTTACGGGCAGGATAGTGCAGATACTCCCTGCTTCAAATGGAAGTCGTATCTACAATGACTCCCACTGCGAGGGCGAACCATGTACTTGCAGTCGTGTAAATTATTTTCATGAGAAACCGATTAAAATGAATGATAAAATTTAATTTCAAACAAAAGTACAGGACGGTTTATGCTCAACACATAACAAAAATACCAATTTTGTTACCCGCGCATTTTCAGGCAACAAAGAGAATTTTCATTATAAACGCCTGATATTCAGTATCTGTAAAATCCGGAATTGGCGAAAACACAATGAAAGATTTCAGGTAAAATTCGTTTTAAAAGGGTTCAGTCATCCCGGCAAGTATATTTTATTCTGTCGGCGGCAATAGCCCGGCAACCCATGCAGGAGATAGAAGCAGGCCCCATTCCCCATCGGGAAGGAACCTGCTTTACGAACGTTTATAAAGCCTGTGATAAAGGATCCGGTAGCATTACTTTTTTCTCGTGGGAACCGGCTGTTCCAGTGATTCGAGGGCAAACTGCCACAAATCTTCGTACGGCAAAATCTCGATCTCATACGTCTGGTTGGCCAATTGCAGCGGGTAGGATCGCAGCTTTTCCAGGAAGCGGGCTGCCTTGGTTTCCACCACCGCACGGTCGAACTGCCCCAGCGGTATCTGGAGCAGCATTTTCAGGAAGTAGTAACTGCGTTTGGTATTGTCGCCGCGGAGGTGCCGGTAGCAGTATTGTTCGGTGGCCTCCACTTCATCCAATACTTTGCCGTATTGCCGCTCCTGCAGCAGGGTAAGCCATTTAATAATGATCACGGCGATGTTCATCCCGCTCTTGTCTTTGTTGAAAATAACCAGTTCGTTGATGAATTTGGCCAGCTTGAATTTCTCTTTTACCGGTAAGGACATTTTACCGGCCCTGGCCAGGTAATAAATATAGGATTCGTATATCCGCCATATTTCGGTGGTATTTTCCGGCAAAAATTCGAAGCGCGAATGTTCCAGGGTACCCTGCAGCAACTCGGCCGCCTCGTCGAAACGACCGGTGTGCAGTAACAGGTGCAGGTACAGTTCCTGGTATTTGAACCAGTTGAAGGTGCCTTCCTGCATGAGTTGAATACAGCGGCGGGCCGATTCCTTGCCTTCCTCGAATTGGCGCAACTGAATATTGCAGATCAGGTGCTGGTAGTAAAAGATTTGCAATGGCACCCGTGCTTCATACGGTCGCGCATTGAAAAAAGCGATGGCCTTGTCGCAGTAACGGATCGCCTCCACGTAATCGTTCACCGAGGTGTAATACATCAGCCCGATCATATAGCCATACATGTGCAATTTGTAGGTTTGATACTGCTCCATGGCGGGCTGGATGCGCTCGAAGTATTCCCTGGCCATTTGGTGTACTTCCGCCTGGGCGGAGCGGTTATTCACGGTGCGCACCACCAGGGTGGTATACAACTCCTCCGCCAGGCACTCGGCATCGTACACTTTGCGGAAATAATCGAACTGTTGGTTGGCCTCCCGGAAACGTTTGTCGTTGCTTTCGCGCAGGCCGTATTGTATCCGCAGGTAGGAGGCAATGTCCATGCACAACAGGATAAAGTCGAACTTTTCAGAAATCCGTAGCAGCCGGTTGGCCAGGGTGAGGGCCACGGTATTGGCGTTTTGCCCGGTCAGGAAACGCACCATCACCCATTGTTTATGACAGTCGTAATAGGCCTTCTGATAATCCGAGTAGTGCGCCAGATCGGTATTGATCTGAAAAACGTGCTCCAGCAAGCGCTCCCGCAGGTCGGATTTCAACTTTCGGTAGCCGGAAGTACCGTCTTTACCACTGTACAAAGCCGCGGCGGCTTCTTCGTCGGCATTGAATTTTCCTTTGGCAATGCCCTCATACAGGGCCAGCAATTTGGAATCCTCCGAGCCGCTCAGGTGCTTCAGCGGGTGGATGTTGTGTTGGTTAAGCAGTAAAATTAATTCTTTCAGGTCTTGCATACCCCAATTTGGCGATACCGGAACACCCTTGGCGGGCAGGAAAATCGGGGCCTACCCGGCAGATGCCGAAGGGCGGCGCAGATGTGTCCGGATGATTAAAACTAATAACAGAATCCCTGGCAGCGCAGAGTCCGGGATAACGGGGCGCCCGCAAGGGCTGCCGGCCGTCGCCCGGAAAGCGGCATACAGGCAACTAACAAGTCGGCATCAGAATGATAAATTGTTTTACTTGAATCCAGGGCAGGACGGGGAAGTTGCGACAGGAGGGAAACTTCACAACATCCCTCAAAATAAGGGAAGCAGATCAGACAATATGACTTTTCATGGATTACGGATTACGGGCTGCTGTTATAGCCGGAAAAAATTATACGCTTCAAAGATGGGGTTTGCGTAGCCGTACTATCTTCATTTTTTTCCCAATTTTCTGGATAAAAGTTGCAGCGCTTTCCGGTCGCCGGATTTTCGGGGTTAACAGCCCGTATTTTGAAAAATTGTCCGGCGCCGGGGCGTCTTTTTACTCTTCCTGCCCGCGCAATGCGCTGGGGCTTTGGCCGAACTCGGCGGAAAACGCCCTGGAAAAATAATTCGGGTCGGAAAAACCCACGCGGTAGGCCACTTCCGATACGGACAGGTGCCGGCGTGTCAGCAGTAGTTTTTTGGCCTCGTCGAGGCGGTATTTGCGGATGAACCATATCGCCGGTTTTCCGCTGATGGACAGGAGTTTGCGGTGCAACTGCGATTTACTGAGGTTTAAGGACTGCTGAAGTTCGGTCACTGAAAAATCCGGATCATTATATCGTTTGGCAATCAGCGCTAACATTTGCTGCAGAAACTGTTTTTCCTTTTCAAATTCCGGCACGGTTGGCGGCGCCGGCACCTGTGCAGGTTGAAGGATTTGCAGGTGCAATTGTTCGCGCAGACGTATAAAGCTGTCGATCTGCCCGCGCAACACTTCCGGATTCACCGGTTTGGTGAGCCAGGCGTTAGCGCCGGCCCGCATGGCCCGGATACGTTCGGTTTCGTCGGTAAATGCGGTCAAAATGATCACCGGTATATGACTGGTTTGAGGATTGGACCGCAGCGCCTTGCAAAATGCAATACCATCCATTTCCGGCATCCGGAGATCGCATATAATAATATCGGGCACTTCTGCGAGCGCCTTTTCGAGGCCGGTTCGTCCGTTCACGGCAAACACCGTATTATAGTGATCGGCGATAAAACCGGCCAGGATACGGGCAATTTGTATATTATCCTCGATGATCAGCACAAGCGGCCAGCCGGCATCAGTCAGGTGATCTCCCACCCAATGAGCGTCTTTTTTCGGTTCGTTTGGCCGGCGAATTTCCGGGAGGTCCATGGCCGGGGTTTCCGGCACGGTTTCGAGTGGCAGTATCAGCGAAAAAACACTTCCCTCCCCCGGTTTGCTGTTCACCGTGATATGCCCCCCCATCGTCCGGGCCAGTTCGGCCGCGTACGACAGGCCGATTCCGGCGCCCGAGGGCGGGATATTTCCATGTACGACCTGGTAATGGCGGTCGAATATTTTATCCAGGTGTTCGGGGGCAATACCGATCCCGGTGTCGCGGACAGAGATGCGGATGAGATGGTCGTCCGGCGGCTCCAATACCAGGGAAACGGAGCCGCCGGCAGGCGAATATTTTACGGCGTTGGAGACCAGGTTGACCAGTATGTCCCGCAAACGCGCAGCATCGAGCATGGCCCAAAACGGCTGGCTGGGCAGCGTACAGGAGTAATGAATATTTTTCACGGCGGCCAGGGACTCGAATCCGGGGCTTAACTGGAACAGCCAGGCGCCCAGGTCAACCGGTTCGGGTCGGATCACGAGGCGGTTTTCTTCCAGTTTGACCAAATTGAGTATCTGACCGGTCAATCGCAACATATCTTCCGTTTGTTGCCGGATACCGTCCACCAGGTTCCGGGCAACGCCTTTGGTCTGCAGGCGCAATTGTTCTGCCAAACCGCTGATGATGGCCAGGGGCGTCCGGAATTCGTGCGTATAATTGGAAAAAAGCCGCGACTTGAATTGCTCCAGTTCTTTAAAACGTTCGGCCTCGCGTTGTTCCAGTTGCAGGCGTTTGGTGATCCGCCGCCGTTCGAACCAGACCAACCCGGCGGTAATGACCACGGACAAAAAAAGCGCGGCGTACAAAATATATGCCCGGCCTGTACGCCACCAGGGTTGCCGGATGGTGATGCCGAGGGTTGCGATCTCGCCCGACACGCCGTTGGCATTGCGCGCGCGCGCTTCGAAGGTGTATTCTCCGGGCGGCAAATTGAAGTAAGTAGCCTGGTTGACCGTACCGCTCTCGTACCAGTTGTCGTGCAGTCCGCGCAAACGATAGGTATAATTGATGCCCTTGGCCCGGAAATAGTCGAGCAAAGCGAAATGTACTTCCACATCACCTTCATCATACGCCAGGGAAATGGATTTGGTACAAGATAGCGCGGAGGCCAGTATTCCGGTTGTATCGCCCGCCCTGATTTTATGGCGCCCGACCAACAAGTTGGTGAGGACGAGGCGGGGCGGCGGGATATTATACCTCCGGGTTTTTTCCGGCTCAAAGACGGTAAAACCATTCACGCCGCCGAAGAGCAGGCGTCCGTCCGGCAAGCGAAGGGCCGCCTGGTGATTGAATTCATTGGCCGGCAATCCGTCGGCGGCGGTAAAATGCCGCCATGCAAAAGAACGGGTGTCGAATTCGAGCAGGCCATAATAGGTGCCGAGCCAAAGATAGCGGTCGTTTTCGGGTAAAATACTGCAGATCACGTCGTTGGGCAGGCCGTCGCGTACCGATAGTTTGCGATATTTGCCGGAACGCAGATTGATCAGGTTCAGCCCGCGCAGAGTGCCCACCCAACACAAGTCGGCATCGGAGGGATCGGGCAGCAGGGCCAGCACATGGTTGTGCGAAAGCGCGCCGGGCTTGGGATGCCCGGTCGTGAACAAGCGGAAATCATAAGCGTCGTCCTGGGAGCGCGGAGTAGCGAGCGCCAATCCTGCCGGGGTGCCGATCCAAACACGGCCGGCCCGGTCTTCGGCCATGGCGCTGATCCCGGATATCTTCCGCTTGCCAAACAGGCCGGCAAATGAAAAGGTTGTAAAGGCTGCCGTCGCCGGGTCGAAACGAACCATCGCGTCGCCGTTAAAACCGAGCAACAGCCGCCCGCGGCGGTCTTCGAGCAACCCGGAATATTCTCCTTTGGGCAAGGCGAAACACGCGGGCGTACCACCGGGCCTGTCCACCCGGCATAATTCCGTGAACCTTGTTGTAAACCAAAATTCGCCCGACCGCGAGCGGATCAGGTAATTGGCATTTTTACCGGGTATAAAGGTTTCGCCCAGGCGGTCATTGTCCCAATCGTAGCGATAAAAGTCAGGTGGCTGTGCCCGGGCAGCCGACAGCCACAGCTGTCCGTTGGCATCCGGCACGGGCTGGCGGTTCTGGCTGATGCCGGCGCCAAACCGGTCGAAACAGAAATGCTCCAGCGCAATTTTCCGGATCCCCCGGGCGTCGGTACCCACCCAAAGAATTCCCGCGCGACCGATACAAGCCGAAATAATGCCTTCCGGGATTTCCCAGGGCAGGCGTTGCAAGCGGCCATGGAGCCATTGATAGATATAATGTTCGCTGAAAAAACAGGTGATCCGGCCATTGGAAGCGCCGGCCGGCCTGTTTTGGCGGCCTGGGGCATCCAGTTCAAACTGCCTGATCTGCCCGCCGGACCAACGGCACAGTTGCGCCCCGCTGAACAGCCATACCGCTCCATCCGTCGGATCGCGCCAGATGCCGCGAAAGGTTTTCAGCGGTAAGGATTCAATTCGGGAACAGGCGCCGTTCTCGTAATCTACCCTGAATACGCCGTTTTCCGCGCCAATCCAAAGCGAGGAATCCATGGCCGCCATACAGCACACGCGCCCGGTCGTCGTCCGCGGCAGGGCAAACGTATCGATCCTGAAGCCGTCGAGGTAATCCCCGGCCACGCTGATCCCGTCCGGAAAACTCAGCCGGTACAACACCCCGTCCGGGGCATCGCCCCAAATGCGGCCCCGCGGGTCTTCACATATATTGACCAGATTCGGGATACCGGTTTCCGGCACAAAACAGAATCGTTCCTGACAGGGGTCAAAAAAACCCAAACCGCTGTCGAACAGTATCCACAGCAAACCGCGGAAATCTTCCAGCAGCCGTCGCATCTGACCCTCCCGGATGTCGGCGCCTGTTCCATATTCAGGCCGGAATACCTCGAAAGAAACGCCGTCGTAGCGGTTCAGCCCGTCGAGCGTGGCAAACCATAAAAAACCGTCGCCCGTTTGCACGGCGTCGGTGATAAACCCCTGCGACAATCCGTCTTCTACCGTCAGGCGCTCTATGGTCTGACCGGGAAGGAGAACGGAAGACAACAATAAAGCAAGTATTCCGGAAATAGTATGTATTCGGAGTTTATGCATTCTGTTTACAAGGTAAAGGTAAGAAAACCGGTTTATATGTTAAGCGCTTTTATAATAAAACCGTCCCGCTCCGATCCCGAATACCCGGAATGATTCATGACGCCAATCGTCGTGGCACAAGGCAGACGTGCTTGCCGAACGCTTCTACCACGCCGCTATACACCTGTTGTTCATCTACATGGGCCTGCGTATTCGCAGCGAAGTATGCACCTCTGAGGGACGCGCCGATGCCTTGGTTGAAACCGCTCAAAGGGTGTATATTCTGGAATTCAAACTCGACCAAAGCGCCAGTGCGGCCCTGGAGCAAATCCGCCAAAAACGCTACCACCAGTCGTTCTGGAACCTGGGTAAGTCCGTCGTCGGCGTGGGAGTCAATTTTTCCAGTAACACTAAAAATATCGGCGAATGGAAGGCGGAGGGAATGGACGGGGAACGGAAGACGCACAGGATATAAATAAAACAACCGCCTTGCCCCGATCCCGGGTAGCCGGGAGGGACAAGGCGGTCTTTATTTGCACGCCGTCAAACTGACGGCGTTACACAGACGGCGTTACTTCGCCTGTATCATCTTCTTCACGGCGCTGTCAGTAGCCGTTTCGAGTTTGTAGTACAGTACGCCCGCGGTGTTGATCAGCGAGCGTTCCAGCGAAATGGCGTTGTAGCCTTTCGCAAAGTCGCCCGTTTGTGTGAACAGCAGGCGGCCCGTTTCGTCGAACACCGTCAGCGTGGCTTCCGATGCCGCGGGCAGGTAGAAGCCGATCTGCGTGCGGTGCAGCCAGGGGTTGGGCTGGTTCTGGTACAACTCGAAACCCTGAGCGGCGATCACCGTACCATCCTGGCCGTTGAACCGCAAGGCGATCGACATTGGCGTCATTGCGTCATTCGTCATTGCGTCATTGCGGTACGCCTCGGCTTTCGTGATCCGGCTCGACACGGTCAGCATTTTGCTGATCTGGCCGTTCTTGTTAGCGCGGAAGGTCACCGCAAACTCGCCCTGTCCCGAGGCCTCGGGATCGTTGTCGAACGAAGTGGTCAAAGCGTGCTGGTCGTTGAAGATACCGAAGTTGCCTGTTGTCATGCCGGCGCCCGGCGTCACTTCCACCACTTCCAGGTTCGGGAAGTAGAGCGTGAACTGGTAGCCTTTCACTTTTTCGGCAGCGCGGAAGTTCAGCGTGAATGTTTCGCCAGCTTTGATTTCATGCCGGCTGACAGTCGGCGTTACGTCGAACAACAAGGCGCCTTCGGTGCGGTCCTGTACGCTGGTCAGGCTGCTCGTCACCGCGTTGCCGTTCACATCGCCCACTTTCACCGCCACGAAGTCCTGGCCTGTCATTGTCGACTGCAGGTTGGCAAACTGTTTCGTTTCCGGGAAAATGTCCTGGAACGGGTTGGCCGGGTTCGGGAAGTTGTAGTCTTCGTCCACGAAACGCCAGGACGTGTTGTTTGGCAGTTCGGTGTAAATACCGAGGATGAGTTTGCGCAGCTCAACGATGTCGAAGGTGGTGATCGAGCGGCTGTTGTTGGCGTCAGCTGCGATCATCCTGTACGGCGTGTTGAGCGGCTCGAGGCCCAGGATATGTTTGTTGATGAGCACCAGGTCGAAGGTCGATACGCCGTTGAGCGGGTCGTTGTCTTTGAGCGGCGTTACGGTATAATCCTGTCCGGGCAGCAGGAACAACTGGTAATCACCGTTGGCGCCGGTAGTAACATTCGTGTTGCCCGCGCTCACCTGCGCTTCTTCCAGTCCGTTTCCGCCTTCGGTGGCGAGCGTACCGGCCACCGAGGCCGAATTGCCCGTACAGATACCCATGTTGTCCTGTACGACCACGTAGGTCTCGCAGTAATCTGCATTACCGGCCACGTCTACCGACCACAGTTCCACCAGTTGGGTGCCCAGTTCGTCGCAGGTAAAAGTCACGCTGGTTTGCGGCGTGCCGTCGGGGTTGGTCGGGAAGCCCGTGCCCGTGCCCGATTTGCGGATGCCGATCTTCAACTGGCCCGAGGGCGTGCAGTTGTCTTCGGTGTATTGCAGGAAGTCGGAAGCCCAGAGGGTGATCATCTTCGTCGGCATGATATTGACGCTCAGGCCATTGATGCACACTACCGTGGGCTTTTTGCAGTCTTTCACCACGAAGGTGTATTCGCAAACCGTTTCATTGCCGCAGCCGTCCTCTATGAACCACTTGATCTTGTGCGTGCCGTAGGGCAGTTCCGGAACCACGTAAGTGTTTTGCTGTTGCTGTGTGTTCCAGCGCAGGCAGGCCGTTTTGTTCACCCCCGAGGTCGTGATCTGGAGCGCGAACCCGTATTTCTGGTTCGACGGCACCGGACGGTCGTCGAACTGGCGGATTTCGCCGCCGCCGTAGTTCGGATTGCCGGCGTTGCCGTAAGGAATGGCGTTCCAGCCCAGGCCGGCGATGCCGAGGTTATTGCTGTTCACCACCGATTCCATGGTGCCGTCGCCGTCCAGGTCGAGGAACAGCAGGTAGCGGATGCTGATGTTGGCGCCCGAGCACAGGTCGGTAGCCGTTATGCACAGATCCGCCGGCGCTTCGCACAGGTCGTGGCTGTTGATGGTGGCGTCGTACCAGTACATTTTGTTCCACAGCAGCGGATCGTTCGGCGTCAGGTCGCACACTTCCACCGGACTGACGGGGCATTGTACCACGGGATCCTGCGTATCGATCACTTTGATGATCTGTTTATACCTGAAACAGTTGTTGTTCGCTATGTTCGGAATCGTCTGGCCGTTATAGGTGCCGCCGTGGTAGAATACCGAATAGTTCGTGTTGCCCTGACCCGGGGCCACCGCAACGTTCGACGGCGTCCACGGCGATGGAGTGCCGAGGGCCGAGACGGTGGGGCCTGTCAGGTTTTGCGGGTGGTTCACGATCGCGTTCGGGTTCGGGTTCGGCACTTCCACACAGCCCTTGTTCGGATCGTACGTGCACCAGTTGATGATCGTCCAGGTGCGTTCGATCTTGAAGCAGGCGTCGGGCACCACCGTGAATAATTCGTCTTCGTAGGAAACGCCGAGCAGTTCGCAGTCCTCGCCGAAGAACACCGGCTCGCCGTAGTTGCCCGTGCCGTCGCACACCGTCACGATCACATCGTTGGGGAAACGCACGAAGTAATCCTGTTCGTAACTCACAAAGATGCGTTGCGTGCAGGTGGTGGACTGGCCGCCGCAGTCAATGGCGCGGAACGTTCGGGTGATGGTGCCCTTGTTGCAAACCGTATCGAAAGCCGAGAGGTTGTTGGCGGCGGTGATGGTGTCGATGCAGCAGTTGTCCGACGAGGTGGCAAAACCGTAGGCCCACAGGCTCGGATCGAAGTTTTCGCAGCTAACCGTAACGTTTGCGGGCGACACGCAGGTTGGCTTGATCTTGTCTTCGACAAATACCTGCACCATGCAGTCGTTGTAGTCGCCTGCGAAATCTTCCAGGCCCACCGTTCCGGCCGGAACCGGCACGTCGTACACGCGGAACACTACCGTTATGGTGTCGTTGATGTCCGTGCAGCAGAATTTCACCTGGTCGTGGAACAGCGTGTCGGTCTGGCACTCGTTTTCAAACATGCGGCGGGCTTTGAAGGTCACATCCGAGCAGTTGTCGTACGACCCGTCGTCGAAGGTGGAGGCGTCAATAAAGGCCATGCCGTTGGCGCCCAGCCCAACCTGTGTAAACTCGTCGCAGGCGGATACCGGCGGCGTACCGTCGTCCACGGTGAGGCGGTAGGTACAGGTGGCGGTATTGCCGCAATCGTCGGTAATGGTGTACGTCGCCAGGTGCGCGCCGATGGGCAGGCAGGGCGTGTAGCCGAAGGCGGCCAGGGTATCGGGCGCCCAAAGGTTGTTGCCCGGGAAAGTGGTCAGCGATCCGTCGATGTCATGGGTAGCCAGGAGGTCGCCCGTTTCCGGATCCCAAACCAGCACCCGGGCCGAGGCCGAGTTGATGCGCGAGCAGGCGTCTTCCACCACCATATCCGGCAGGTTGGTCGTCGCGCAGCAGCTGAAAGGATCGGTCGATACGGTAATATTGGCCGGGCAGGCCAGGGTCGGGCCCTGGTCGTCGGTTACTTTGATGACCTGAATGTAGTAGAACGGATTCAGCGGCGGCGTCGGGCTGGTGGGCAGGCACCAGTCGTATACCGTCCAGGTGCGGATAATTTTGACCGTCCCGTCGCACACCGGCAGCACCTGATCCACGTAGGCCGATTGCATTTCGCAGTTGCCGGCGTTGGGGAAGATCGGCCATTGGCGGCCGAAAGCGCTCAGGTAAGGCGCTCCGGTGGCAGCGGGCGACGTGTTCACGCCCGTGCTGTTGCAGCTGATCGTCACGTCGCTTGGGTACAGCACGTCGCTCACGTGCCGGCGGTCGAAGTAGATATTCTGGTTGCAGCTGCCTTTGTTGCCGCTGGCATCCACTGCCGTCCATTTGCGCAGAATCCGGGCGCTGTATTGGGCGTCGCAGTCGAGGTCGAACCAGTCGTCCACGAAACTCAGCGTTGCCGGCGGGCAATTTTCGGCCACTGCCGGGTATGCATCGTCGATGCCGAGTACGTTTTGCAGGTAGGAAGGCTCGTAGTTGGTCACTGCACAGATCACGTGCACGTCTTCGCAGCTCAGCACCGGCGCCCATTTGTCTTCCACTTTGATCGTCCCCCAGCAGAAAATGCCCGAACAAATGTCGGTAACGCGCACCTGCAGGGTTTTACCCACGTGGTTGCAGTTGACGGTGTTGCCGATGCTCAGGTTGTTCTGATATATGGCCACGGTAAAGAAATCGTCGTCAAACGATCCTTCCAGGATCATATCCGGCAATACTTCCGCGATACCGCTGCCGTTGAGCGACACCTGTACGTTGTCGTTGCACACCAGCGGTTCCGGGCCTTTGAACGTCAGCAGCGCCGCATCGGATACCGGGTTGCAGGGACCGGCCGGGTCGGCGCTGGTCAGGCGCAGGTTGACAAAACCTGCCGCGTAGTCTGCCGCGCTGGGCACGTAGGTAGTTGCGCCCGGGAAGTTGTTGTTCGGCTGGAAAGTACCCGTACCGGTGGTGCTCCAGGTACCGGTAGTCACGCCGCTTCCGTTAGCGGCGATCGAGGCGCCCAACACGGAAAGGTTGAGCACATCGCCCACGCACACTTTGGCGTCGGCGCCGGCGTTTACGATCGGTAGCGTATTGATGGTAAGTTGCAGGGCATCCGCTACTGCCGGGCAGGGGCCGGCCGGATCGTTGCTCGTAAAGGTCAGGGTGATCGTTGTGCCGTATTCGGAGGCAGCCGGCGTGTAGGTCGTCGCCGTGCTGTTGGCATCGCCGTAGGCGCCGGCCCCACCTGTCCAGGTACCGCTTGTGGCCCCGCCGCCCAGTTGGGCCGTGAGGCTGGCTACCTGGTTCTGGCAGATTACCTGATCGGCGCCGACATTCACGATCGGACGCGGGTAAACGGTGATGGTAAAGGTGACCGGCGTACCGAAACAACTGGTACCACCGGTAATCAGCACCGGCGTTACCGTGACGGTTGCCACCTGTATGGTGGCGCCCGAATTGGTCGGAATAAACGACGGAATATTTCCGCTGCCGCTGGCGGCCAAACCAATGCTGGTGTTGTTGTTGGTCCAGTTGAATGTCGTTCCGGGCAGCGAGCCGCTGAACGTAATGGCCGCGGTGGCATCGCCGCTGCACAGGGTCTGGCTGGCAACAGCGCTCATCGTGGGCACAGGGTTCACGGTGATCGTAAAAGTTCTGGGTATGCCGGGGCAGCTCACGCCGTTATTGGTATAATTCGGCGTAACCGTTATGGTAGCCGTGGTAGCCGTCAGCACGGTAGCCGAGGTAAAAGAAATATTACCCGTACCCGATGCGCCCAGGCCGATGGCCGTGTTGTTGTTGGTCCAGCTGAATGTCGATCCCGGCGTGGTAGTGGTGAAATTCACCGTGGTCAGGGTATTACTGCAAACCGACAAATTGGCCGGCTGGTTCACCTGGGCGGTGGGGTTCACCGTGATCGTTACACTCAATGGCGTACCCGTACAGGGCAAGCCATTGTTTATGAAGGTGGGCGTCACGGTAATGGTTGCCGTCACCGGCGCTCCTCCGGCGTTTGTGGCAGTAAACGACGCGATATCGCCGCTGCCGCTGGCCGCCAAACCTATGGAAGGCGTATTGTTTGTCCAGTTGAAGATCGTGCCCGGTACCGTGGTTGAAAAATCGATGAGCGTTGTAGCCGATCCGTTGCAAACGGTCTGACTCAGCGGCGTAGCGGAGACGGTTGGAACAGGATTCACCGTGATGGTGAACTGGATCGGCGTTCCGGTACAGGTTACGCCGTTGTTGGTAAACGATGCTACCACGCTGAATGTGCTGGTCAGCGGCGCGGAAGTGGCGTTGGCGGCGGTGAAAGACGGCACGTTGCCGGTGCCGCTGGTAGCGGCAAGACCAATCGCTTCGTTTGTTCTCGACCAGCTGAATACGGCGCCCGGAACGTTACTTGTAAATACCACGGAGGGCACGGGGGCGCCCACGCAGAACGTTTGGCTGGCTATCGCGTCAACGCTTGGTACGGGATTCACTGTGATCGTGAAGGTGATGGAAGCGCCCGTACATTCGGCGCCGGTAGTCGGAGAAGTCACCGGCGTCACGGTAATCGTAGCCGTTACCGGCGCGGTACCGTTGTTTACCGCGGCAAACGACGCGATGTTGCCGCTGCCCGAGGCGGCCAGTCCGATGGAAGGATTATCGTTCGTCCAGTTGAAAATCGTGCCCGGTACGGGGCCGGTGAAATTGACCGCCGCCGTAGAGGAACCGTTGCAAACCGTTTGATTGGCAACCGGATCTACCGACGGAATATCCACCACGATCAGCGTTGTTTGCACGACTGGACGGCAGCTGGGGTCGGTGGGGTTTTGATCCAAAATGGCGTAAATGAAATACGTGCCGCCCGCGGCAAACGAGGTGCTGGTTTCGGCGGTAGTGCCGCCGTTGCCCAGGTTCGCGTTCGGAACGGTGGCGATCAGCGTGCCGCCGGTGTAGGGGTCGATAGCCGAGGTGGAATATTTGAACGTAATACCGTAAATATCCGACATATCTATAAGTCCCGAAGCGGTAATAGTCACTGTTTCATTGGCGCACACACCGGCCGGGCTGGCGCTGACGGCGCCGATAACCGGACAGGCATCACAGTTGCCGGGGCCGGACAATGCGACCGCGGCGGTGGCGCTGCAAGCGTTGGCGCCCGTGACCGTAACGAAGTAAGTGCCCACGGTGAGGCCCGTTTGATCTTCCTGTCCCTGTACCAGGCCGCTGCCATTGGGCGTAGCCCAGTTATAGGAAAACGGACCGGCGCCGCCGGAAACTGTGAGGTCGATTTCGCCGTCCGTGGTTAGGCAGCCGTCCGGCTGTACCACCACCGTTGCGAGTTCGGGCGCTGAAATAACGGAAACGGTAGCCCCGGCGCTGGCAACGCATCCGTTTGCATCCGTGACAACAACCGTGTAGGTACCGGCGGTATTAACGCTGATCTGGGCGGTCGTTTCACCGCCCGGGCTCCAGAGGTAGGAGGCGCCGCCGGAGGCCGTCAGCAATGCCGATTCATTGGAACAGATGGTCACATCGGAGGGCGTAATGGCGGCTGCAGGCAAAGCATTTACCGTGATCGTCGCGGATGCCGCGGCGGAACAGCCGTTTGCGTCGGTAGCGATGACGGTATAGTTGCCCGCCGAGGAAACCGTGATGGCCGCCGTCGTCTCATTGGTGCTCCAGGTGTAGCTGCTGCCGCCGCTGGCGGTCAGGGTAGCCGACGCGCCGGCGCAGAGCACGCCGTCGTCGTTGTTCAGGCCCGAAGTTTCGTCAATATCAATGGAAACGGCGGGAAGCGGGTTTACGGTAATGGAAAAAGTGCAGGTCAGGGAGCAAAGGGTGTAGGTGATGGTGTGCGTACCCACGCCGGCCACGGCCGGGTTGAACATGCCGCCGCTCACGCCATTGCCGCTGTACACGCCGCCGGCAGGAGCGCCGCCACCCAGGGCAAAAGGCGCTGCATCGACGCAGACAGAGATATTGGCTGGGCAGGTTGGCGGATCATTCACCACGGTGGCCACCACCGGGACTCTGGGCGATTCGCAACCCGTCGAAATTTGCCAGTCATAAAAATAGTAATAGGTATTGGTATTGGGCGAACCGGCAAGCAGACCGGATGTAAGGTTGCCAACCGTACTGATCGGCACGGGGTAACTGAAGTTGGAGCCGATCGGGTTATCCCGGATAATGTTGCCGGTATGGCTCGCCGAACGAAGCCGGTAGCCCGTGCCCGGCGAAATGGTAAAATTGAGCGTAAAGGTCGTGGGTGTAGCGCCATTGGCCAGCGTCGATCCGGTGCCCGGCGGAATAGTAAACGGTCCGGCCGTTTGAAGCACGGTTCCGGATGAATTGGTCAGCTCAATGATCATGGAGCCGCCGCTGGCAGTGGAATACACGTCGATGGTGTTCAGGGTAAACTCCTGGTCGGCATCAAAAACAAGGCCATAGTCATTACCCGCAAAACCGGTCGATGCCGGCAATGGCTCGGCCCGGCCTCCAGTGCCGGTGCCGCCGCCCTGGCTGGCGCCGGCATAAAATGTGGTGGTCACGGAAATCGGCGGGGTCACAAAAGTAGTGCCCGTGCCAAGGCTCGTACCGCCGGTTGCCACGTTGTACCAGTTGATCGTTGACCCCGCGTTGGCGGTGGCGCCAAGCGTAACATTAACCGGGCCCGGGCCGCATTCCAGTCCGGGCGTGGTGCCGAGGATCATCGGGCTGTTCACCGTCACCGCTACCGGCGTGGACGGCGATGCCGCGATCGGTACGCCGCCGCAGGTGATCACACAGCGAAAATCAGTCGAGGTATTCAATCCGGTCACCGCAGGCTGGCCACTGTCACCGGGTCGGTCAATATCGTGAACGATTTGACGTTGCTTACCGGGAACGCGCCGGCTTCCAGGGCCACGCTTGCCGGGGTAAAACCGGCCGGGTAGCCCGCAGTGTTCGTCCCGACATTAGGCGGCGTCACCAGGTCCTGCGCTATTACAAAATATTCGATCACATCGCCCGCCACGACGGCGCTGGTCAGCAGGCTGTAATTGAGGGTAAAGGAAAATGGCGAACTGGCATTAGTCGCTTCCACGTATTTCCAGCCGTTATCCGCGGCGGTGTTGGTGGCGGGCAATACGTTGTTTTCCGTCGATTTTTTGAACCAAAGCCTGGGTTTGGTACCCGGATTGGCATCCACGCCGGTACCGTCCGTTATGGTGGCGCTAAGGGTAGCAGGCGTAGTGCAGATGGAGTTCGGGATATTGGTATAGGTAATATTCGGGCCAACCACATCGAGCAATATGAAATTGCCGGCGTCGGCGCCGATATCGACCGGCGAGAGTGAAGCGCGGGTTTGACCGTCAAAATCGTCGGTCACTTGGGGAGTGGTGGTAGCGCCCGCGCTTTCGATGGGCGTAGGATTGACGGCGGAGATGTGCAGATCAAGGGTTGCCGCGGTACCTGCCGGGTTTATAAATTGCGGATTAAAACCGAAACTGACGGCGTCTTGTCCGGTAGCGACGCGCCAGTCCGAAACCGTAGCCTGGTCGGTAGCATTGAACTGCCCGGTAAAACCGCCGGTTCCGTTGGCAAACAGGTCGTTGTTATTACTGGTCAGGCCCGCCGGGTTCGGCGTGGTACCGCCCACTTTAATGGCATAGTGTTTACCGGTCGAACCGTTGTTCGAGCGGGCATTGTAAAATATATTGTTCAGGTAATTCCGCGTATTGACCGTGACGGCGCTGTTGAAAGCGAAAGTACTCCCGGCGCCGTCGGTTGGCGATCCGCCGATGTACACGCTGTTGAAATAAAAATTATTGGTGCCAACTATCTCGTTGATACCGTTGATAAACAGGCCGGTGTTGACACCGCTACCGGCAGCGTCGATACCCAGCCGGATCATATTGTTTTGGAACGTGGCCGCGCCAGCCTGGTTATAAATACCGTTCAGGGTGGCCGTCGCATTGGATGCGGAAAGCGAGTGGATCAGGTTCCGGCCCACGGTATGCGTACCCGTGGTGGAGCCATTGTAATGCAAACCGCTGACCCACACGGCAGCCGTGGCATTGGTGTTCGTCAGGGCGTAAACCGTATTTTGCGACACGTTGTTACCTGCGGTAGCAGCCGTATTGTCCACCCAAATACCGATCATGCCGCTGGTAGAGCCTGTGCCGGTATTACCGGCGACCATTTTCAGGTTGTTCACCACGTTGCCGGTCACCTGGGCTGTGCCCGACTGGCAATAGAGGCCAATCGTGCGGGAGGAGGTGGAGGTAGCGTTGTTATTGATCGGCGCGGCTTCATATCCCACCGTGTTATTCTGGAAAGTATTGACAACCGAAGAGGTGGTAAAGGCCCGCAGTCCGTAAAATATCGCGGCGCCGGTGGAGGTGTTGGTGACGTCTATTCCGCCCACCATGTTGTTGGCAATGCTTACGGTCTGGGAGGGAAAGAAATAAATGCCATAAACTTCGGAGGTGGAAGTACTTGAACTGCTGAAAGTGATGGCGCTGCCGGAAGTCGCGCTACCGATGGTATTACCGGTGACGGTTCCGATATCCGCCCGTCCGGAGCTGATAAAAATACCCGAAAACGGGTTGGTGGTACTGGTCCCGGAAACAGGCCCGCTCACCGAAATATTCGTAATGATATTCCCCTGAATACTGGAAGGCGTGGTTGTGCCCGCCGAGGAGAAATAGATGCCGTAAAAGCGCGAACTGGAGGAAATGCCTACAAAGGTGTAGGTACCCGTGCCGTTGGCGCTGTTATAACCGATAATATTGCCGGAAATGATGTGATTGATGTTTCCCGTCGTGCTCGCTGCCTGGATGGCGGCATGGATGGCGCCGGTGGTTTGGGTACGGGTAGCCGTCTGGAAAAACCGGTTGTTGTTGATGATCCAGTCGGTATTACCACCGCCGAGATAAATCCCGTT
>JAKLJF010000025.1:17692-17967 GCA_023151335.1 Thermoanaerobaculia bacterium
GAAAATATTGTTGTTTAAAATCTGGTTGCCGCTGTTATACAAGGTCGCAGTGGTGGTGGTGCCGTTGCCGTAAATGGCCTTGGTAGGCAGGTTAGCGCCGGCGGGGCCAATCTCACAAAACGAAATGGTGTTGTTGTCGTTGCCCGTTACGGTTGAGCCGGCCCCAAACCAGATATTGCCGCCGTTGGTGGTGGTGGCCATCGTGGAGGAACCCAGGATCGAACAACGGGTGATCAGGTTGCCCGTGGCGTCATTCTGCAAACGGATGGTACTGG
>JAKLJF010000260.1 GCA_023151335.1 Thermoanaerobaculia bacterium
AGCCATGCTTACCCGCCCGATCCCTTCCTCCGGCGAGGCGCTGCCAGTGGTGGGTCTCGGCACCTGGATACAGTTCGACGTGGGCGCTGCCGAATCCGAACGGCAGCCCCTGCGCGAGGTGTTGCAACGGATGGCGGATCTGGGTGGCAAACTCATCGATTCCTCGCCGATGTACGGGCAATCCGAGCAGGTCGTCGGCGACCTGAGCGTCGCCACCGGTCTGGCCGACCGATTCTTTTATGCCACTAAAGTTTGGACCAGCGGACGGCAGGCGGGTATCGACCAGATGGAAGCCTCCCTGCGCAAGATGCAGCGCAAAACGATGGACCTGATGCAGGTGCACAACCTTGTCGACTGGCGAACCCACCTGAAAACGCTCCAACAATGGAAGGATGAAGGTAAGATCCGTTATGTGGGCGTCACCCACTATACCGTTTCGGCGCACGAACAATTGGAACAAATTATCAAATCGCACCGGATCGACTTCGTGCAATTTAATTATTCCATTCGCGTACGCAACGCCGAACGCCGCCTGCTCGACGCCGCCCGCGACCGCGGCGTGGCGGTCATTATCAACGAACCCTTTGAAAAAGGCGAGCTGTTCGGCGCCGTCAAAGGCAAAACCCTGCCGGAATGGGCCGCCGAATACGACATCAACAGCTGGGGGCAGTTTTTCCTGAAATTTATCCTCTCGCATCCGGCAGTCCATTGCGTCATTCCGGGCACGTCCAATCCAAAACATGCGGCGGATAACATGGGGGCAGGGTATGGACGGCTGCCCGATGCAAAGGGAAGAGAAAAGATGGCGCAGGTTGTAGGGCCATAATTTTCAACGCGGTACGAAATTTCTCAGCAGGTGATACCCTAAAGCTCCGCTTCAAATTTCCCTTCGAATATCCGGCGAAATTCATCTTCATTCACCACATTGATTCTTGGGAATGTAATTTTTTTAAGCGTATTAAAATGGCGATCATTAGTGACGAGGTATTCAGCGCCCGCAGCAACGGCACAATCGGCGAATTTTTCATCGTCAGGGTCTTGAGGAATCAATTGCCAGAAAAAATATTTGTTGATGTACAAGACATTAGGCAAGATTTCGAGTGTGGACAAGAACAGCTCAGCAGTGTAGGTATCATAAAAGTTGGCAAAAACTTCGGTATACTCATCCAAAATATCCGTCGTAACACAAAGCGTGATTTGTTCACGTTCAAGTGCCTGACGAATCCAGTAATTTTTGGAGCGCCAATAAACTGCCGTTAGCAGTACATTCGTGTCAACCACGACCTTCACGATTTGCCGGCATTTTGCTTACTTTTATAAGGCGTTCGCCGATGCGACCATGAGGTTTTATTTACTTGTTCTATTGTCAAGCCTTTGCGTTCCACAACCTGCTCAACATGCGCATCCAGTAGTTTAAATCTAAATGCAATAAGTACCCGCCGCAGTTCTTCCAGTTGCGCTTCAGTCAAGCCCTGCGAAAAAAGTTTGAGTATTTCCAATTGCGCCTCGTTGAACGGCGTTTGAAGTGAGGCTTCCATAAATGCCTGATTTTTATTGCAAATATACCTGATTTTCCATTTTCCGCCAAAACTATCAGATTGTTGAACTGAAATCTGCTTAATGCCTTTTGTTGTCAGGTAAAATTATTATAAAACAAAAAATGTCGTAAAACACCCCTGATCTTGTCGCTTTCGCCTATCTTTGTCCATTGTTCTTCACCCTTACCTTTGTAGCGTCAAAAATTTAAAACAATTGGTTAAAGTAAACGGGCTTTCAGTATGACAAACAATAAGCCGCGTAGTATCGATGAGTACATAGCCGCTTTTCCGACAGAGACGCAAATTGTTCTGGAACAAATCCGGGCGACCATAAAAAATGTTGCGCCAGACGCGGAGGAAACGATCAGCTACGGGATTCCCACCTTTAAGCTGAACAATACTTATGTGGTTTACTTCGCCGGTTTTAAAAACCACATTGGCTTCTACCCGGCGCCCGTGGCGGTGGAAGCGTTTCAAAAAGAATTTGAAAGTTACAAAACCGGGAAAGGCTCGATCCAATTTCCGCTGGACCAGCCCATGCCTTTCGACCTGATTACCAGGATCGTGCAGTTCAGAATCCGGGAAAATCTGGAACAGGCCAAAACAAAAAAGAAACATTGACAATAACTAAATATCAGCTATGACAACCACTCAAAAAATAACCCCCTTTCTCTGGTTCGACCACCAGGCCGAAGAAGCGGCCAATTTCTACACCTCCGTTTTTGACCATTCAAAAACCGGAAAGATCGTCCGCCACGGCGATGCGGTCATGGTCGTCGACTTTTCGCTCGGCGGGCAACCATTCACAGCCCTGAACGGCGGCCCGCGCTTCCGGTTCAATCCGTCCACCTCCATTTTCGCCGTCTGCGAAACGGAAGCAGAGACTGACGCGGTCTGGAACAAACTCATCGACGGCGGTATGGCGCTGATGCCGCTCGACCGCTACGACTGGAGCGACAAATACGGCTGGCTGCAAGACCGCTATGGCCTTACCTGGCAGATCTCGTTGGGAAAAATAGAAGACGTGGGGCAAAAATTTACGCCTTCTTTCCTGTTCACGGGACCACAGCGGGGTAAAGCCGAAGCCGCCCTCCACTTTTATACCCAACTGTTCGGCAATTCCTCCGTCGCCGTGGTACTGCATTACCACCCGGGCGAAGCCGGACCCGAAGGCACGGTGAAATACGCCCGTTTTAACCTCGGCGGACAGGTATTTATCGCCATGGACAATCCTATGATGGAACAAACCTTCGGCTTCAACGAAGCCTTTTCCTTCGTGGTGCACTGCGACACACAGGCCGAGGTGGACTTTTTCTGGGAAAAACTCACGGCAGACGGCGGCGAGGAAAGCATGTGCGGCTGGCTGAAAGACAAATTCGGCGTGTCGTGGCAGATCATCCCCGAAGCCCTGCCGCGGCTGCTGTCCGACCCCGACCCGGCGGTGGCCCAACGCGCTATGAACGCCATGCTGCAAATGCGGAAGATTGAAATTGACAAACTGACACAAAGCCCCGAACCTTCAAAAACCGCTATCACGGTCGAAAACACCGTACACGCCCCCATCGAAAAGATCTGGCGCCTCTGGACGGAGCCCGAACATATCCGGAACTGGAACAATGCTTCCGACGACTGGCATACGCCTAAAGCGGTGAATGATTTGCGTCCGGGCGGAAAATTCGTGTTCACCATGGCGGCCAAAGACGGCAGCTTCAGTTTCGATTTCGAAGGCGCCTACGATGAAGTGGTGGAAAACAAACGCATCGCCTACACCATGGCCGACGGCAGAAAAGCAGCGATCACGTTTAGCCCGAACGGCGCCGGCGTCCATATCGCCGAAACTTTCGACGCTGAAAATATGCACTCACTCGAAATGCAACGGGCAGGCTGGCAGGCAATCCTGGATAATTTTAAACGGTATGCAGAGCAAGGCTAAGCCAAAGACAATGACTATTTTTGCGTTATGAAACAAATTGCGCTGCTGCTATCGATATTTATCTTCTCTTTCCACAATGGCCGCCGGCTGGAGCCGCCGGCGGGAAAAGCGGAACACTACCCTAAAAACATCATCCTGATGATCGGCGACGGCATGGGGCTGGCCCAGGTAACGGCCGGCTTCTATGCCAATGGAGAAAAGCTGAACCTGGAGCAGTTTCCCGCTACCGGACTGATAAAAACCCACGCCTCCAAAAACCTGATCACCGATTCGGCGGCAGGCGCCACGGCTTTTGCCTGTGGCTGCAAAACCTACAACGGCGCTATCGGCCTGACGGCTGGTAAAAAACCCTGCCCCACCATTCTCGAACAGGCAGAAGCCTTCGGCCTGTCCACCGGGTTGGTTACCAGCTCCAGCATTACCCATGCCACGCCCGCTTCTTTCATCGCCCACGTTTCGGACCGGCAATACATGGAAGAAATTGCCACCTGGTTTCTGCAAACCGACATCGATCTGTTCATCGGCGGCGGCATGAAGTACTTCACCAACCGGAAAACGGACCAGCGCAACCTGTACGCCGAATTACAGGAAAAAGGCTATCTGGTCAGCGATTTCAGCGGCTACACGCTCGACAAAGGTATACCCGACTCCGGGAAACCGTTCGCCTGGTTTTCTTCTCTCGAAGAGCCCGCTTCGGTTGCCGATGGCCGGGATTACCTGCCGTTGGCCGCCCGCCTGGCGCCGGAGTTCCTGTCTAAACGCAGCGACAAAGGGTTCTTCCTCATGATCGAAGGCGCCCAGATCGACTGGGCCTGCCATGCCAACAAAGCCGATAACGCCGTATTGGAAATGCTCGACTTCGATCGGGCCATCGGTGAAGCGCTCGAATTTGCCAAAAAAGACGGAAACACCCTGGTGATCGTCACCGCCGATCACGAAACGGGCGGCATGGCGCTGCTGCGCGGAGAAAACAAACAGTCGCTCAATATCAAATTCAACACCGACTACCACACCGCTTCGCTGGTGCCGGTTTTCGCTTACGGCCCGGGCGCCGAACTGTTCAACGGACTGTACGACAATACGGATATTTATGTCAAGATACGGTCGTTGTTCCGCCTGCCCGCAATGTAAAGCCGTCTGTCAGACGGCTTGAAAAACAAAAATGCCCGGCTTGCAGTTAATACAAGCCGGGCATTTGCTTTTTAATTTTGAAGCCGTCTGACAGACGGCTTTACAAAAGTGGTGAGCCGTCTGACAGACGGCTTTACAAAAGTGGTGAGCCGTCTGACAGACGGCTTTACAAAAGTGGTGAGGAGACCAGCCCTACCCCCCAGACGGACTGGTCCCTCGCCCACGGGCTTAAGGCCACATTTGGCCTTAATTTTTATGGAACGGAATGATCCAATTTTCAAATAAAGCGCCCAAGATCAACCCGGGCAGTATGCGCCATTGCGCTGTTTAACATTTTACAACTACTGTGCCAAAATTGCAATCAGGCGCATTTCAGCCTCCCTTAAAATTTCGGCGCAAATACAGACAGCTCAGGACATTTTGTCAGGTGCCATCAGGCTGGCACAGGCTTTGAACCATCCGGAACGGAACCAAAATCACTGAATCATCATGCAAAAAGGTACAATTTCCGTTCAGACCGAGAACATTTTCCCCATCATTAAAAAATTCCTGTACTCCGATCACGAGATTTTCCTGCGCGAACTCGTGTCGAATGCCGTGGACGCCACCGTTAAACTACAGGTGCTGGCTCAACGCGGCGAAGTAAAAGGGGAGATCGGCGATACCACCATTCAGATCATTGTTGAACCCGAAGAAAAACGCATCATCGTGCGCGACCGCGGCATCGGAATGACCGAGGAAGAAGTGCTGAAATACCTCAACCAGATCGCCTTCAGCAGCGCCGCCGAATTTTTGGAAAAATACCAGGACAGCGCCATTATCGGCCACTTCGGCCTGGGTTTCTATTCGTCCTTTATGGTGGCCGACAAAGTGGAAGTGCTCACCAAATCCTGGAAAAAAGGCGCAAAGGCCGTCAAATGGACCTGTGAAGGTTCCCCGGAATTCTCCATAGAAAACATAAAAAAAGACGAACGGGGCACCGATATCATCCTCTATATCAACGAGGAAAATAACGATTTTCTGGAAAAACACCGCCTCGAAGACCTGCTGGAAAAATACTGCAAATTCCTGCCCGTGCCCATTCAGTTCGGCACCCGCACGGAATACGAGACCGTGGGCGAAGGCGACGATAAAAAAGAAGAGCAGCGGGAAGTACCCAATATCATCAACGACACGCACCCGCTGTGGAAAAAAATGCCCAGCGAACTGAAAGACGAGGACTACCTGGCCTTCTACCGCAAACTGTACCCCATGGCGGCGGAACCTATGTTCTGGATTCACCTGAACATCGACTATCCTTTCAACCTCACCGGCGTATTGTACTTCCCCAAATTGGGCAACGCCATGGAGGTGACGCGCAATAAAATCCACCTTTACTGCAACCAGGTGTTCGTCACCGACGACGTACGCGACATCGTGCCTGAATGGCTGCTGTTGCTGCACGGCGTCATCGACTCGCCCGACATCCCCCTCAATGTGTCGCGCTCCTACCTGCAAAGCGACGCCAACGTGAAAAAGATCAGTGAATACATTGCCAAAAAAGTGGCTGACAAACTACACGAGCTGTTCAAAGCCGACCGCCCCGCATTCGAACAAAAATGGCGCGACCTGGGCGTGTTCGTCAAATACGGCATGGTGTCGGACAACAAATTCCAGGAGCGGGCCATGAACTTCGCCCTGCTGGAAAACACCAACGGCGAGTTTTACCTCCTGAACGATTACAAAGAAAAGATCAAGACCAACCAGACCGACAAACACCAGAAAGTCGTCTGCATTTACACCCAGGATCCCGACGGTCACAATGCCCTCATTAAGGCCGCCCGCAACCGCGGCTACGATGTGCTGAAAATGGACACCGTGCTCGACAACCACTGGATGCAGCACCTCGAATACCGCTCCGACCTTGGCCTGCTGTTCGTGCGGGTAGATTCCGATACGCCGGATAAACTGGTGCAAAAAGAGGAAGAAAAAACTTCGGTGCTCAGCGAACAGGAAGTCGCCTCGGTAAAAAGCGTATTCGAAAAAGTGGCTGCCGCCAACAGCGGCGCGCGGGTGGAGTGCCAACCCCTGACGCCCGACGACCTGCCGGTCACGATCACCAAACCCGAATTCCTGCGCCGCATGAAAGAAATGCAGGCTTTACACGGCATGGGTATGGGCGATTTCCCCGATTCGTACAACGTGGTGGTGAATTCCAATCATCCCCTGATCGCGCAAAAACTGGTCAAACTGGAAAACGAGCCCGAACAGTCCGACCTGGCCCGCTACCTGTACGACGTGGCGCTGCTCCAGCAAGGCATGCTGCGCGGCGAAGCGCTGACGGAATTCGTGGAGAAAACGCTGGGGAAATTGTAGGGGTTTAACGGGTTTAACGGGTTGAGCGGGTTTAACGGGTTTAACGGGTTTAACGGGTTGAGCGGGTTTAACGGGTT
>JAKLJF010000261.1 GCA_023151335.1 Thermoanaerobaculia bacterium
ACCAGCGATAAACGCCGGCGCATCATGGGTTTTGCCATCGAACTGGAAGGCGCCAATGCCGGCCAATATGAACTGAGTTATACGGCCCGGCTCAAAGATCGCAAAACACTGGCCAGGGCCAAAAACGGCGCCTGGTGCGGTACGGCGAAGAAGACGGGGCGGACGGTGGAGGCGCTGTCAATTTCCTTGCGTAAATTATAGAGAACGACCTTTAGCCGTGTGATTTTAAAGGAAAAGACCGTAACTTTGAAAGTTCAAATGCATAAATATGGTAACGGCAAATCCATCAACCCATAAATTAACTTATGCCGAATTTCTGGAATTGGATATTCCGGAGGGCGACACCTCCATTTATGAACTTATCAACGGTGAAATCGTGAAACGCGCATCCCCCAACGCTGCGCATCAATCGACCTCTTTTAAATTATCGGGTATTTTTTTCATTTATAATCAGGAGACAAAAGCAGGCCATTTTTTTACCGCGCCTTATGACGTTTATTTTGAAGAAACAAGCGCGGGTATTCAACCCGATATATTATTCGTCTCAAAGGAACGGGATTTCATTATTCAGCAAAATAACGGTGTCGTGGGTGCGCCCGATCTGATTGTAGAGATCGTCTCGAAAGGGTCGGTAGATAAAGACCGGGTGATCAAAAAAGAATTGTACGAACGATTTGCCGTACGGGAATTCTGGATCGTTGATCCGGCCTATAAAACCGTAGAGGTGTATCAAATGGCCGATCACCGGTATCATTTGGCCGGCTTTGCGGAAGGAACGGGAAAAATAAATTCTTCCGTACTCCCCGGTTTTGAACTGGAAGTGAGCGATATTTTTGAATAATCAATTGTTTACGCTATGACCTATTCCGTATCCACGCCTGCCGAATATATCGAGGCCATACCCGAAGAACGCCGCGAGGCTTTTGAAAAACTGCGCGAAACCATCGTTGAAAACCTGCCCGACGGTTTTCAGGAAAGCGTCGATGGTATGATCGGATACTGTGTGCCGCACCGGCTTTATCCGGCAGGCTATCATTGTAATCCCAAACAGGCGCTGCCTTTCGCGGGCATCGCCTCGCAAAAGCATTTTATTGCCTTGTACCACATAGGATTGTATGCCAACGAGGAACTGCTCGAATGGTTCGTTTCCGAATATCCCAAATACAGCAAAAAGAAACTGGATATGGGCAAAAGTTGTATCCGCTTTAAAAAACCGGAAGATATTCCCTTCGAATTGATCGGACAACTGATGCAAAAGATGAGCGTGGAGGATTGGGTACAATTATACGAGTCGGTGTTGAAGCGGTAGTTTGCCTGTTTTCAGCAGGTTCCATTTACCGCGATCAACACGATTTTCTTTTCCCAGAACCATTTTTTGATTTTTTGCAAACGCTCCTCCAGTATTTCATTTCCCAGCCGTTCCAGCCTGGGAGGAAGCGATACATCCGGGCTGACTTTGTGTTTTCTCCGGAATTCTTTCCAGAATGTCTGATAATCGATCGGAAATTTTGATCCGATGAGTCTTTTCAATTCCGCGATGTTTATGTTTGGGTTAAAATTATATAGTGCGTACCCGCCCATAGGGCCATCGATGTATTCAAAGTATTGAATTTTACCAGTATCAGACTCCCAGGAATCCGTTGAGAAAACGACGGAATTCCAGTATTTTTCATTGCTCAGCGTATCCAGCATCCCGTTCGTACCGATAATTATCTCCGAGGTCAGCCAATATCGTTTGGTATATTCGGCCTTCCAGAATACCATTTTCTGGATTTCGCCGGAGTCGAGCAGAACCATGTCTTCCGTTAAAACGAATCCGTAAACAGGCAATTCGTTGTTGGCCTTTTTTCGCAGGGCCCGCGGGGATATGTAATGGAGGTTTTTGTAAACCCTTACTTCATTATTATAATAATCTTCTCTTTGTTTTTGCCTGAACAGGCGAAATACGCCGGCATCACTGCAAAATTCGTTGCATCCTTTGTCGTCGAGGCTCGCTCCGCGCTCGTAACCGGAATATTCAAAACAGGCATTAAAGATCGCGCCGTTTTTCAGATAAAACTTGGCGTGGTAGACGACGCAGCTACCGAGGTCGGCTTTTAGTTCCCTGGTCTGGAATGCAACAAGTAGGAATAAAAACAGCGCTTTTTTCATGGCATGCTTTGTTTGGGTAAAGCGAATGACCAAAAGTAGGCTGCCTTTTTTCACAACCGGTTCGCATCTGAGAATTCGCTGGGGTATTTCGAGTATTCGTTCAAAATGTAGTCGCTATAATTTGTGCGCTCGTTCCTGGATTAGACTTTCTTCGCAATTCTGTTTTAGTAACGCTCAAAAATTAAATTCACGATTCTTCCTTTCGCGGCTGTCTTTCCCGAAATATCGGGATCGACATCTGAAGAATCCGCAAATCGTGAAGACGAACTCCAGCATAAGGTATGGGATATTTACTTTCCTGCCGGCGTTCGCTCCGCCTGGATCGTTGTCCCTGAATTAAAAGTAATCCAGCTGCTGCTTCCCGAGGGAGAGCCGCGGGTGTTTCATAAAACACCCTTACCGATCCGGCCACAGGGATACAGGTTTCCCTGGAAGAAGTATTTGAGGATCTGGTGTAAATGACGAAAGGTTACCGCACATTGGCGAACCGTAATTTATAATCCATGCTGATCTTACCCTGGCGGATATCTTCGAGTTTGCGCTGGATGAGTCGCTTTTTCAGGGGCTTCAAACGTTCCGTAAACAGAATGCCCTCGATGTGATCGTATTCATGCTGGATCACGCGCGCATTGATTCCCGTAAAAGTTTCTTCGTATTCCTGAAAATTTTCATCCTGATACCGCAGGCGGATATGCGGCGGGCGCTCCACGTCGCCCCGGATACGCGGGATACTGAGGCAGCCTTCCTCGTAAGTCCACAGGCTGCCGCTCTCTTCTATCTTTTGCGCGTTGATAAATACTTTTTTAAAGCCGGGTTCCCTGTCGCCGTCCTTTTCGTCTTTTTCAAGTTGAAGGGTGTCTATGACAAATAAACGGACGGACATCCCTACCTGTGGCGCAGCCAGGCCCACCCCGTCGGCATGGTACATGGTTTCCCACATGTCGGCGATCAGTTGTTCCAGGCCTTCGAAGCCGGAATCAATCGGGGCAGCCACTTTTTTCAACACCGGCTGACCGTAAGCGTAGATCGGAAGGATCATTGAGCGAGTTCATTGAGTGATTGAGTGATTGAGTGATTGAGTGATTGAGTGAAATAATCACTCAATCACTCAATCACTCAATCACCAATGATGCGTCTGCATGAATTGTTCCAATATCAATGCAGCGGCGATTTTATCTACCCGCGTTTTATCGCGGCGTTTTTGTTTTTTAATACCGCTTTCGCGGATGATACGTTTGGCCTCGTTGGAGGTGTAGCGTTCATCCTGGCGAAAAACGGGAATTTCGGGAAAATGTTTGCGCAAACGGGCGGCAAATGCGTCGGCTTCGGCGGCAATTTGGGCTGGATTGCCGTCGGGATGCAAGGGCAGGCCCACGACAAAACCTTCCACCGGTTCTTCGGCGCAGTATTTTTTCAGAAACGCCAGCGCCTCGGCGGTTGGTACAGTGGTCAATCCGCTGGCGATGATCTTCAGCGGATCGGTGACGGCGATGCCGGTGCGTTTTAATCCGAAGTCAATAGCGAGAATGCGGCCCATTTGCTGCGCCTGTCAATTATCTATTTGATCTTCCTGAATACCCGGCATCGGCGGGATGTCGGGCATGTGCGGTTTGAACGTGTTTTGCAGTTCCTCTTTCAGTGCGTTGTCTTGCATATAATCGGCTATACTGAGCAGGGTTTGGGCCGCGCTGAGGGCGAAGCGAAAATCCTGTTCGTAGCCTTTCTGGAAATCGGGCGTTTGGGAATGATAGAATTTCATTTCCTGTTCCACTGTTTTTGCGATGGCCCGCGCTCTTTCCGCGGCTTTTTCCTTGGCCCCGGCACGGGCGTAGATATCCACCATATAGGCAGAGAACTGATCGTAAGGGAAATTGTATTCCGGGAAAGAAGCGAAGTATTTATCCACGAGGGCAATGGCCTTGTCTTTTTTGCCCTCACTGATCAGTTGCCGGGAAAGACGGATCATGGCTACGCGCATGGTTTGCAGGCTGGGCATGTAAGAGCGGTCTACGTGGAGGCGTTCCTTGTCGAAATTACCCCAGCGCCATTTTTCCATGATATTCTGATAGGCAATGTCGGTGGCTACCCGGCCGCTGCCGATAATACCGAAGGCGCCGCCTTCGCTGCGGGAGCGGAACGGTATGAGCCGGAGCGAGAGGCCTTCCAGTTGGAGATAATCTTCGAGTCCCAGCAGTTTTTCTTCCCGGGTAGTCACGGCCCAGTAGATGGGGCGTTTACCGAAGTTGGAATTGATGATGTCGAGTATAGCGAGGTCGTCTTTGATCAGGAAAGTGCGGTCGCCGAGATCGAAGCGGATGGTATCCACCACGTTACTGTCGGCTGGCGACAGCATGCCGTTGGCGAGCATTTCAGTTTTGTTGACGGGGATGGCTAATTTACGCGTGGGTACATAAGAGTCGAAATCGCGGCCGCCTTGTGCGGGTACCGGATGGTCGTCGGCGATGAATTTCAGCACCTGGGCGAGTGTCATTTCGGGTTCTTTGCCCGATGGGTTGTAGAACGGCACCTGCACCCGCTTGTATCCGCGTATTTTTTCCTGCGGAATGCTCATTTCGATGGCCGGGGAGTCATTCACCTTGCGGCGCAGCTGGGCGATATACCAGTCGACGGCGATCAGCGAGAGGTTCACCACACGCACGTCGGTACGGATGCCTTCCACTTCCTGACAATACCAGAGCGGGTAGGTATCGTTGTCGCCGTAGGTGAAAATAATGGCATTGGGCGCACAGGAGTTGAGGAAGTTGCTCGCATAGTCGCGGCTGCCGTAGTGTTTTGAGCGGGAGTGGTCGTCCCAGTTTTGGGTGACCATGAGCAGCGGGGCGCTCAGGGCGAGCAGGGAAGCCACGGCGCCCGCGGCTACGCCCGGCGCTCTGAGCCGTTCGCTCAGCAAATCGAACAGGGCCAGCACACTTAGCCCGATCCAGATCGCGTACGTGAAAAAGGAGCCAGCCAGTACGTAGTCGCGTTCGCGGGGTTCGTTGGGTGGCTGGTTGGAGTACACGATGATACCGATACCCGTGATGATGAACAGCGCCATCAGCGCCGCGAACTCGCGTGGTCGGCGTTGGTAGTGGAAAAAGAGACCCAACAGCCCCAGCAGGAATGGAATAAAATAGTATTTATTTCGGGCCTGGTTATTTTTCTGAAAATCAGGCAGTTCTTTCTGGTTGCCGATGCGGCCTTCATCGATGAAGTCTATACCGCTGATCCAGTTGCCCGAGCTGGGATCCCAGGAATACAGGCCCTGTTCGCCGTTCTGTCGTCCGGCAAAATTCCACATAAAATAGCGCCAGTACATCCAGCCGAGCTGGTATTTGAAAAAGAACTCGATGTTGTCGCCCAGGGTTGGTTCGCCGGAAGGTTTGTCGATCCAGCGGCGGTACAGCGCCGGCCGGCCCTGCGAGTAGTCGCCCATGCGGGGGAACAAGGATTTGCTGGCGCTGGAATATTCGTAATCAATTTTTTCGTCTACCACCTCGTAGCGGTCGCCGAGACGGCCGTAACGCGGTTCCGATTTAATACCGCTGGGCTGGGCGTTGAAGCTGGGCCCGCGGAAGAGGGGGCGTTCGCCGTATTGTTCGCGGTTGAGATAAGGCAGCAGGCGGGTGGCATCGGAGGGGTCGTTCATGTTGATGGGCGGGTTCGCTATGGCCCGGATCACCACCATGCCAAACGACGTGTAAGCGATGACCATCACGCCAAACGCCACTACCAGGCGCTGCAAAAGTCCGTTGCCGGTACGCCGGGCGTAGCGCAAACCCCACCAAATTGCACCGCCAAAAAGCAGGAACACCAATATGATACCAGTGTGGAAGGGCATGCCCAGGCCATTGACTACCCAACGGTCGAATGTTGCCCAGAGGTTTGGAATACCGGTGATGATGAGAATCTGAATCGCGACGATAAATGCCACGCCTGCCGCCGCTGCCAGCAGCGCATTGAATACCGTCGGTTTTTTTGCTTTTTTAAAATAGTAAAACAGCGCCAGCGCCGGGAAAGTCAGCAAACTCAGCAGGTGAACGCCGATGGACAAGGCCACAGAATAAAACGCAAAAACCAGCCAGCGGTCGGCGTCGGCAGAATCGGGCAACTGGTACCATTTAAGCACCGACCAAAGCGTCATCGCAGTAAAAAAGGTGGACATGGCATACACCTCGCCTTCCACGGCCGAAAACCAGATGGAGGAAGTGAACGCCGTCACCAAACCGGCCACGATGCCCGCGCCCAACACGGCAATGGTCTGCCCCTGGTCCGGTTCGCCCTCGCGGCCCACCAGCACCATGCGGCCCAGAATAGTGGTTGTCCAGCATACAAACATGCCGGTAAACGCGGTGCAAAGCGCCGACAGCAGGTTGACCGCATAGGCGATGGTCGAAGGGTCATCAGACACCATGGAGCCAACCCAGGCAAACAGACGGCCTACCATCAGAAAGATCGGGGCGCCGGGCGGGTGCACTACCTGAAGTTTATAGGCGCCGGAAATGAACTCGCCGCAGTCCCAAAGGCTGCCGGTAGGTTCGGCTGCAGCGCCCAGTATGAGCGCCGCCACGGCAAAAACCAGCCATCCGGCCAGGTTGTTGAGCGTCTTAAAGGAAGTCATTATCAGATTGGTTATTTCATTATTAGGTGCTTTTGCGCCGCGAGGCGCTGCACGGAAAAGAAGCGCAAAACTAAAAAAGGTTTATGAGGGTTTATGAGGGTTTATGATGTTTAGATGGTTTAGGGGGTTTAGATGGTTGAGCGGGTTTAACGGGTTGAGCGGGTTTAACGGGTTGAGCGGGTTTAACGGGTTGAGCGGGTTCGTGAGCCTTTAGCATTACAAGTCGGGATGCCAAAGGCTCACGAACCCGCT
>JAKLJF010000262.1:0-289 GCA_023151335.1 Thermoanaerobaculia bacterium
TGAAATACCTGGCTACTTTGCCAAAGAGGTATTCGTCAAGTGCCATGATGTTCGTTTGTTGTTAAATGATCAGATTGCACAAATCCGAAAGCGCGGCCAAAATATCAGGGTCATCGGAAAGCGGCTCGACGATGGCAACGCGCACCGACAGCCGTTTCGGCAATCCTGTGTGGATAAGTTTGGCTGCATCCACCAACAAGCGCGTAGAAGCCGTTTCGGTTAAGCCCAACTCCTTCAAATTGCGGATTTTATTCCCGATACTGACCAATTTCAGGGCGACGTCGGGCGC
>JAKLJF010000262.1:299-7020 GCA_023151335.1 Thermoanaerobaculia bacterium
GTTTCATTGGTTAAAATTTCCGCTTCTAATTTTGGATCCGGGTATTGGAATGACAGGGCCACGAAGCGCTGTCGCTTTGAAGGTTTTAACTCCTTGAACCCCCGCTGGTAGCCGGGATTAAACGAGGCAACGAGCATAAAATCTTTGTGTGCCCGGAGCGTTTGGCCCAGTTTGTCAATAAAAAGTTCGCGGCGGTGGTCGGTCAGCGGGTGGATGGCTACGATGACGTCGGGGCGGGCCTCCGCGATTTCATCCAAATAGATAATCGCACCTTGCCGGACGGCGGTGGTCAAAGGCCCGTCGAGCCATTCCGTTTCCGCGCCTTTGATGATGAAACGCCCGATGAGGTCGGTCGAGGAGGTTTCTTCGTGGCAACTGATGGTAATGAGCGGCTTGCCCAACTGGTACGCCATGTGTTCGACGAAACGCGATTTGCCCGTGCCGGTCGGGCCTTTCAGCAAGATGGGCAGTTTGTTGCGCCAGGCATGTTCGAAGACTTCTATTTCCCGGCCCGTCGCCTTATAATAGGGCGTTGTGATTTCAGTTGTTGATGTCATAAATCAGATAGAAAATTGGGAGTTGTGAGGCGATCTTATCAGTCCGGACTTACGAGACCGCCCCACAACCCCGATTCGGATTAATTTGTCAGGTATATAGCCTCATCCGAGGGTCTGCCGTATTTCACAAATTCGTAGATGTAAACGCAAATCCCGACGGTGAACATCGTGGCGCAAACGATCAGAATGGCGAAGTGAACGGAAATTTCCTGTTGCACCACACCGAATTCCATGCCTACGATACGCTCCAGATAAACCTGCGCGACGCCGGCCACACCAAAAGCCACCGTCATACCGAGCATGCCAATATTGGAAAGCCAGAAAGCCAGTGTGCCGTTGCCGGTGTCGTACAGTTTCCGGCCGGTGAGGTTGGGCATGGTGTAGCTGATGATGGCCAAGTTGATCATCGCATAAGCGCCCCAAAATGCGAGGTGCCCGTGCATGGCCGTGACCAACGTGCCGTGGGTGTAGAGGTTCACCTGTGGAATCGTGTGCGCCACACCCAGCAGCCCCGCCCCGACGAACGACACGATGGCCGTGCCAAGCGTCCAGTTCAACGCCACTTTGTTCGGGTGCCTTTTCTCACCCTTGCGATACATGGCTATGGCAAACAGGGCCATGCCCAGGAATGCCAGTGGCTCCAGGGCTGAGAAAATACCGCCGATCATCAACCAGTACTTTGGTGTGCCAATATAGTAATAGTGGTGCCCGGTGCCAAGAATGCCCGAAATGAAGGTCAATCCGACGATGACGTACAGCCATTTTTCAATTACTTCACGGTCAACGCCCGTGATCTTGATCAGGAGGAAAGCCAAGATGCCGCCCATGATGAGCTCCCAAACACCCTCCACCCAGAGGTGGACGACCCACCAACGGAAGAAGGAGTCCATCGTTTGGTTGTCGAACCAGATCATGCCGGGCAGGTAAAGCAAGGCGGCGAAAAGCAGGCCCATCGACAGTACAAGGGATGTGGTCGTGCGTTTTTTTCCTTTGAAAAGCGTGGCCAAAATGAGGCCGAGAAAGAGCAGTACGTTCACAACGACCAGAAAGTCGAGCGGGCGCGGGATTTCCAAAAATTTCCGGCCTTCCCAGTAGTTGAAGTGGTACCCCACGATGGCCACAACACCCACGACCGCCAGCGATATGAGTTGCACATAAGCCAATTTCACACTAACCAGCTCTTGTTCAGCTTCTTCAGGAATAATGTAGTACGCCGCGCCCATGAAGCCGGACAACAGCCACACGACCAGCAAATTGGTATGTACCGCGCGGGCGGTGTTAAAAGGAATGAAATCGTGCAAGTTGTCGTAGCCCAGATGCGCGAAGCCCATGATAAAACCATAAATGATTTGCAGAGAGAGCAACAGCATGGAAAGCGCAAAAAACCAGTACGCTACTTTTTGTGATTGGTATCTCATAAGACGTTGATTTTTTACTTATTCGTGTTAAGATGTTGATATTTCGGCTTGGCGGGAAATCCGTTCAGGTCGGCTTTTCCACACCAGTTCAGGAAGGCTATCAGGTCGGCCGCTTCCTGATCAGAAAAACCGTAGGCGACCATTTTCCGGCCGCGTGGCGCCCACGGCTCCTTGCTCGTGAGCAGGAGTTTGACATACGCCTCCTCGCGGCGTTCCATCACTTTGGTCAACTCGGGCGCATAGTAGGCGCCTTCGCCGAAAATGGTGTGGCAACCCATACAGTTGTTGGACTCCCACAAATGTTTTCCCCGTACCACTTCGGGCGTGATATCTTGCGCGTTGGTTTGTCTGGGGACATCAACGCTCAGGGTTCTCCACGACAGCCCCAGAAAGATGGCGAACGTAACGATCGTCCCGCCGAGGAAAAAGAATCTTGCGTTACTTTTTGATAACATCGTTTTACGTTTTGTTTGTTAAATCGGACAAAAATATCCGATTTAATGTTAAAAAAATAGGCCTTCATCGCTACAAAGACCGAATCAATTATTCTTTCAAACTTGTTTTCCCGGCAATAAGTCCGAGTGCCAGATCCATAATGCTGGTATTTTCCAAAATACAGACCAGCCTCGCGCGCACGGGAGCATATTTATCGTGAAAAGGACAAGGGTTACGGCTGGAGCAGGTTTTCAGCCCTAAAACACAACGATTGGCTATAGAATCGCCGTCAAATACCTCGACGACACGCATCAGGGACAGTTTTTTCATCTTGTTCAAATCCGTTTCAAACCCGCCCGCGGCGCCCTTTATCGAAAAAATAAATTCATTTTTTACCAGTAGCTGAAGGATTTTAGCGGTATAGGCTTCCGGCGATTCAATACCAAAGGCAATCGTCTTCAAACTCGCCCGTTTCCCTTCAAGCGTTTGCTTGGTGACAAAAATGATAGCCTTAATGGCGTGTTCACAAGTTTTTGAAAACATGCTTTTGGACGATAACTTAATCTGCAAAGGTTGCTTTCTCCGCGTGTCAAATGTAAAAAGAGTTTTTAAATCGGATAAAAAAATCCTATTAGTTTTTTTCGCAAACATGGTAAAGTGGAACCATCTGATCCGTCGTATCAAACCAATTCGGCGTTGCGATCCTGTCTTGGCCGGGAAAACAAAAGAGGCACAGACGCACGCGACCGATAATTGCGGATAAAAATCTTTGAACCTGCCCGCCTGATTTGTCCTAACAACACTCCCCCACAAAACTTGGCGCAATTTTCGCCATACCCTTTCCCGCTAAAGCCAACGTAATTGACTTATGAACCGATTTTTTACGTTTTTTCTCTTCCTTCTGGGCGCAGGCGCCTACGCGGAAGTCATCCCCTTTAATACCGCCGTAAATTCACAGGAAAACGGCAAGTATCGTCCCGGCAATTTTTGTACACGCCCCGTTTGTCATCCTGACGGGAACCGTCCGCTCTACGAGGGCGTCTCGTTCGGGTTTCCCCTCGTAGAGCGGACAGTTCCCGTCAGGATGACAACGGTAGCGCATACAAAACTTGAAAAAGCGCCCGGTTGCAGGCAAGGCGTCGCCGTACTGGTCAATGCCGCCGACACCATCCCGCCGCTCATCCAATGCCCGCCGGGCGACACCGTCACCCTGGCTTCGGGCCAATGCGACACAAACTACGTCTACACCGTCACGGCCTTCGACAGCCTGACGGAGCTCACACCCGTGCAACTGGAGGGTCTGGCTTCGGGCGATCCTTTCCCTATCGGCAGCACGCTGAACATCTTTGAAGTGAGCGACAGCGCCGGCAACACCGCCACCTGTTCGTTCACCATAGCCGTGACGCCGGCGGCCACCACGCTGGTTTGCGCCGACACGGTGCTGGTTTACCTCGAAGCGGGTTGCGCAACCACCCCCGCCGTAGAGCGGCTGCTGGCAGAGCCCTACGGCTGCCTGGGCGATGATTTTGTGATCGAAGTGGATAAAACCGAACCTTTCGGCAACGGCCCCTGGTCGGCGGCCACTTTCGGCGCGCCCGACGTGAACCAAACCTACCTGTTCCGGATAACCGACACCCTGAGCGACGAAAAATGCCTGGGCGTCGTGCAAATTGCCGACAGCCTGGTGCTGGCGCTCGATTGTCCGGAAATAAACGTGCCCTGCGCCCTGCCCCTGGCACACCTGACGCCGGCGTTTTTAAAAGACAGTCTGAACCTCGCGGCGGGTACGCCCGCGGTGCTGCAAAGCTGCCCCAGTCCGGTTTCCACCATGTTTGTTGACGTGCCCACCGACGTGCCCTGCGACTCGCCCGGCATAGTGTCGGGTTATATCCGCCGCTTCTGGACGGCCATCGACGCCTCGAACAACGTGGCCACCTGCGTACAATACATCAACCGCGAACGCGATGTAAAGGCGGTTTCGTACCCCGCGAGCGCCACTGCATCCTGCTCCGGCGGCGACCCCTTGCCGGCAGTGTCCGGTGAGCCGTATATCCAGTTCGGCGGACGCCAATACCCGCTGTCCGAATCGCCGCTGTGCGAAATTGAAGTCACCTACTCCGATTCTGCCGGCGCGCTGTGCGGCGGCAGCCGGCGGCTGTACCGAACCTGGATCGTGCGGGATACCTGCTCCGCGGATTCCACACAAAATACTGCAAGCGGCCTGCAACTGATCGACGTGCTGGATATGGACGGTCCGCAATTCAATTGCCCTTCCGACACCGCCCTGACCATCGGCGCCCAGGCATGCAAAGGCGCCCTGGCCATTCCCGGCATCGTTGTCGGCGACGGCTGTTCGTACGTGACCGGCGTCAAAGCGTTTTGGACCATCGGCGGCAGTCCCGACAGCCTGGAAGCCACCTTGTCGGATTTTCCCGGCAACGATCCGGCCCTTTCCGACACCCTGGCCGTGTTCGATACCGTGGCCGGTTTTCCGGCGGGCGTCACGCAGATCGTGTACGTGGCCACCGACGCCTGCGGCAACACCGCTTCCTGCGAAATAGCCTTGTCGGTGTGGGACAGCGTGCCGCCCGTAGCCCTGTGCGATTCGTTCCTGGTGGTTACCCTGGATACTTCGGGCCGTTTTTCCCTGCCTGCCGATAGCCTCGACAACGGCTCTTCCGATTCCTGCAACGCCGTGGGTTTTAAGGTCCGCCGCGTTCAGGCCAACGGTTGTCAGCCGGTCAACCGCTTTTTCAATACCGCGGATTTTTGCTGTACCGACGTCGGCGACACCATCCTGGTACAATTGCGCGCCTACGACGTGTTGCTCCCGTCCGGTGAAGTGGATACGGCTTTTGCCGCCGGACAGTGGGCCGATTGTACCGCCCGGGTTTGGGTGCGCGATACTTTCCCGCCTTTCTGTGTGGCGCCGCCCGACGTGATCGTGGCCTGCGATTCTTTCGACGTTTCGCTGGCCGCCTACGGCAACGCCACCGTTTCCTGCGGGATCGATTCGCTGGCCATGCAAACGGATTACAGCCAGTTCGATTCCACCTGCCATGCCGGCAAGATCGTCCGGACGTTTACCGTGTTCAAAACCGGCGGGCAAAACGGGCAATGCGCACAGGAAATCACGGTAAATGCCACACAAAACTATTGGATCAGGTTTCCCAACGACACGATCGTGACCGTTTGCGACAGCACGGGCATCTACGGCGAACCGGAATTGGGCAACCTGAATTGTGAAAACATAAAGATCACCTTTACCGACGAACGCTTCACCGACGCGCAGGATGTTTGCCTGAAAATCCTCCGCACCTGGAAGCTCGTCAATGAATGTCTGTACGACCCCGGCCAGCCGCTTACGCTCGTACCCAACCCAAATCCGGAAGTACCGGAAAATAATCCTGCCAACTTCCCCGGCCCGGTTATTGCTCCCGCCGGCACGCCGGCCCCCTGGGCGCCGACCCGCACCCCGGTGAACCCCGGCGACCCCGACAGCCTCGACTACAGCATCTTCTGGCCGGCCAACGGTTACCTGTACGAACAGGTGATCTATATCATCGATACCGACGCCCCGGTTTTTGAAGATTGCCCTGCCGCGGCCCTGACGTACGAAGATTTCAGCAGCAATGACCCCCAACTGTGGAACGACAGTTACACTACTATCCCGGGCAGCGTCCCGCAGGACCTCTGCGAGGGCGAAACCGACCTGAGCATCGCGATCACCGACGCCTGTTACGGCAGCGACCTGGATGCCCGCTACCTGTTGTTCCTGGATCTCGACGGCGACGGCGCCCCGGAAACGGTGATCAACAGCGACAACCCACCCTCCGCCGGCGACGTATTGTACAACAATATCAACACCCCGAACTACGGCGGCGGCATACCCAAACTGATGGATAACCGGCAGGTTTCGGCCAACGACAAATACCAGTTTGCCGTGCAGCGCGTTATCGACGGTACAAACCAAACGGTACGCGTGGCCTGGAACACCCCAAGCGCGCCGCTCAGTTACCTTCTGCCGCAACTGCCCCTCGGCAACCACCGCATCGAGTGGACGATCTCGGACGGCTGCGGCAATGAAAACACCTGTGCCTACGATTTTGCGATAGAAGACGCCGGCGGACTGTGCCTGCCCGCCCAACTCCCGGTCAGCGGCATGATCGAAACCGAGGCAAATGCCCCCGTCAACAGCGTGGCCGTGGCCCTCGACGGTAACCACCCCACCCTGCCGCCTTTCAGCCTGTTCGACCTGACGGAACCAACGGGCATGTACGATTTTATCGTGCCCACCGGCGCCGGGTTTTC
>JAKLJF010000263.1 GCA_023151335.1 Thermoanaerobaculia bacterium
GGCGGCAGCGCCTGTTCGAGCGGGGCCGAAAAAGGCAGTCACGTCCTGAGCGCTATCGGCGCCGACCCCGGCAGAAAAAGTATCCGTTTTTCTTTTTCACACTACAATACGCGGGAAGAGGTGGATGTTGTGATCGAAAAATTGAAAAGTATCCTGCCGGCTCCGGTAACAACCGTTTAAACTTATGATAAAACCTGTCCTGATTGCCTGCGCACTGCTCGGTGCGTGTTGTTTCCTTTTCTCCTGCGCCGGCGGTGGCGATAAAACATCGGCTGCTGCAACGCCATTGACGTTTACCATGCAGGAGTACCAGTCAAAAAAATGCCTGAATGATTCCATTTGTGCGGAAATTAAGCTGCAATATCCCGTCTTTTCCGGTGCCAGCACAGCCGAACGGCTGAACGATTCCATCGAAGTGGCGCTGTACATGGCTGCCAACGCCGAACGGACGCTGCCCTTGCCGGCAGCCCTCGATTCCGCGGCAGCCCAATTGTTCGCTACCCTGAAAAACGACTATGATCAGGGTTTTGTAATGGGCATGTCATACACCATCGATCTGAAAAGCGAAGTGATGCTGCAAACAAACAAACTGGTCTCCCTGCAGATGGACGGCTACACCTTTTCCGGCGGCGCCCACGGCTACTATTACACCGTGCTCAACACTTTTGATCTTGCCACTGCCGGCTCTCTGCGTCTGAGCGATCTGGTGTCCGACACCACGGCCCTGCGTCCCCTGCTCGAACGGGCTTTTGTGGACGACCACGAAGAAGACATACCCAATGTCACTTTGAAAGACCTGCTGCTCGACCCCGAACAACCCCTGGCCCTGCCCCTGAATTATTGCATCGTACCTTCGGGCATCCGCTTTATTTACAACCCTTATGAAGTGGCGCCTTACGCGATCGGACAGACGGATATTACCCTGAGCTGGCAATTACTGGGGCCGCTGGCTGACAAGAAAAAATGGCTGGAATGAAAATAATCATCAAAAATCCTCAAAAAACGCCCGTGCATTTCTTCCGAGGTTGCGTTTCATCGTAGTGGCGTCGTGGTAGTTGCCGTCGTATTCTTCGCCGGCGGCGCGTTTGTACAAGTCGCGTTCCCAGCGCGGGTTATTGATCTCGCCACGGGCGTTGGAGTGCAGGAGGATGAAATCCTCTCCGGCCAGACTGGGGTTGTAAAACAGGAACTTGACGTTTTTCTGCCTGGTTTTCGGGAAATTGTAATATACCCAGACTTCATAGGGCGGCGCACTGGGGTCGTCTTCAACGTGCACGAGGTCGTCGGGCCGGCCATAGCGCATAAAAATGCGCCCGCGGTCGGTTTCGAAGCCCCGGCGAAAACCGCTGAAGAACTGTTTGTCGGCTGCCCCGGCAACCTCCATGTATTTCAGGTAGGCCATTTCGGGATTGTTCGGGTCGGCTTTCACGAAATGGCGGAACAGGAAGAAGCGCTTTTGGCGCGCAGGCTGTAGCGCAGGTTTTCCTCGTTCAGATCGGCCACGAATTGTTGTTCCACCACGGTTTCGGTGATCTCGGCCGGCTGGATTTCCAGGAAAGGATTGCTGCGCTGGAAGTAGATTTTTCTTTTGGCCAGCAGTTCGTTCTGGTTGTTGCGCAATTCAACGGTGAGCGAATAATTCCCGCTTTTCAATTTGGCGATGTCCATCGGAACCAAAAGTGCGCTGATGGCCGCGGTCTTTTTTTGCTGGCTCCCAATGGAGACGAGTTTGGTTGCGTCATTTCCCAGTTCCTCTTCGATAAAATAGCGCACGAGAAAAGCGTCTTCCTGCACCGATTTTTGCGCGTGATAAATTTCGGCATAAAAAGCCAGTGCCGTCGACGTACGGTCGTAAAAACCGAACGGCAAGGGTTCGAGAAAGTAGCCGTTTTTGGAAAAGGGGTTGTCGGATTTGTCGGGCTTGTAGCTGCGCAGCAACAGTAAATCCGACAGGTAAATTCCGGCGCCAAGGTCGATGTTCAGCGGCGCGCGAAACACCCGGTTGTTTTCGGGGTCGTGGATGTCCTGAAAGGATATTTCCAGCTGATAGGCGCCGGGTTTGACAAACAGCCGCTTCACGTCGAGCAGGGCCTGCGGGGCGCTTACCAGCGGACTGTTCAGCCGGTATTTTTCAAAGTTGACCACCGTTTCGCCATCTTTTATTAAAATGATCGTTTCCACTCCGGCCTGCAGGTACAGGCTGTCGACCCGTTTAAAAGTGACCGAAGCGGCCGCGATTTCTATATTGATTTCCAGGTAAGGTTTGTCCGGTGTGGCATACACCACGCAGCTCACGCCGGTGTCGAGCGCATTATTGGTTGCGGGTATCAGTAGTGCGATCAAAAAAGCGGCAAAGAGCGGGAGGTAGTTGTTGTGTTTCATGGCCGGGTGCATTTTGTTTCCTTACAAATATCGCCCGAATATTTGTTTGCTCCTCTAAATGTCGGATATAAAATAGGACAAAAGCCGTCAAATAACCGGTATCGTTGAAACGGCAGGGCTCAGCGTGTTAAAACCGGCAATTCAACCCCCGATGGGTGGGCCGCATCGCGCCATATTTTTACCTCCACGGGGATAAAATCGGCATCCCGGGCCTCATAAATATTGACGAACTGCTGCGGATTGCGGTCGGCCAGGGGGAACCAGCTGCTTTGCACCTGCACCATGATCCTGTGCCCGGGCAGGAAGCGGTGCGCCACGTCGGGCAGTTCAAATCTGACCGGATAAATTTCCCCGCGTTTGAACCCGGCCGGTTTTTCAAAACTGTCGCGATAGCGGCCCCTGAAAATCTCGCCGCGCACCAGCATTTGATAGCCGCCGAGCGGTACGCCGTTTTCCTGTCCGCCCAGGGTGTCCGGGAAAACGTCGATCAGTTTGATCACAAAATCGGCGTCCAGCAGGCGGTCGGGACCGGCAAGCCCGCCGTCATCGAGGCTGACCCATAAATCGGCAACTACCGGGCCGGTTACCGTTACTGCTTCGCTCAGGGAGGGCGTTTCATATACCAACACGTCGGGCCGGCGGGCGGCAAAACGCTGGTCGTCGGTCATGTACTCGCTGGTACGCTGCAAGTGTACGTCTTCGGTGTAAGGCACAGGTTTGGCGGGGTTGCTGGTGTACCGGTCGGCCTCTTCAGATGCCGGCCCGAAGCGCAGGCTGAGCGCCGGGGTTCCGGTTGCCGCGGTTATGAGTTGGCCGCCGGGACCGAAGCGGAATTTTTGTTTTTGCGCTTTTGGAGGCGGCCAGGAATCATAACGGGTCCAGCGGTTGCTGCCGGTTTCGAATATCCAGGCATCCGGCAGGTTCATCGGGCCATTATTTTTCAGGTAATGTTCAAAAAAAGGCGCTTCGATTTCCGTTTGGTAAAAAGCGCTGGTGGGCGCGCCGAAAACGACGTTGCCCAGCCGTTCGCCGGTACTGCGCGCCCAACCGCCGTGGCTCCAGGGCCCCATCACAAGCCGGTTGCTTGCAGTGGGCGGGTTTTGTTTTTCAATAGCCTTGTACACCTGCCAGGCGCCAAAACAATCTTCGGCATCGAAGAGACCGCCGACCGTGAGCACGGCAGGACGGATGTTTTTCAGGTGCGGACGCGGGTTTCGGGCCTGCCACCAGGCATCCATATCCGGGTGTTGCATCAATTCGTTCCAGAACGGAATGGCGCCGTGCAGGTACTTTTGATTAAAATTGGGCAAGGCACCGGCGTTCAGGTAAAAGGCATAATTGTCCGGTGTTTTCCAGTCGGAAAACCACTGGGCATGTGCTGTAGTCGGCTCGGGACGCGGTTTGCCGAATCCGGAATAAAAGGAAAAAGCATCCATCAGCATAAAGGCGCCGTTGTGGTGAAAATCGTCGCCGATAAACCAGTCGGTTACGGGAGCCTGTGGCGACACGGCCGCGATGGCAGGGTGATTGGCCAGGATAGACATGGTGGCATAAAAGCCGGGGTAAGAAATGCCGTACACGCCGATCCGGCCATTGTTGCCGGGTACGTTTTTCAACAACCACTCCGCGGTATCGAAAGTGTCGCTGGCTTCGTCGGTGTCTTTGGCTGTTTTTTTGTCGGGATTGAAGGGACGAACGTCTGCAAAATCGCCCTCGCTCATATAGCGTCCGCGCACGTCCTGGAACACGAAAATATACCCGGCGCGGGCAAGGGTCATGTTTTGAAATTCGGTTTTAAATGATGCCACGCCGTAAGGCGAACAGGAATAGGGGGTACGGTTGAGCAGCATTGGATAGGTACGGGAGCGGTCCTTCGGCGTGTAAATGGCCGTAAATAAACGGATGCCATCGCGCATGGGGATCATCACTTCCCGTTTGGTGAAATGGTCGCGGATAAAGGCAGAGTCGGCTGCTTCTTTTTGCGCGCTCAGGGTTGAGCAGACAAAGAGCAGGAAGAGGGAGGACAGGATTTTTTTCATTTTTCCGATATTAAATCAACCAATCTTAAAGACCTGAAAGGACTTGTGCGGGGGCGGTATAAATGCCGCACTACGGGCAAAGATTGTTCAACATTTACGAAACTTTTCAAAGTTTTATAAATGTATTTGCCCGGGACAAAACGACCTTGCAATACCGTCGGCTAAAAACGGCTGTCCCCCGACGGACAACTTTGAAAGTTCATCGATAATTAACATAATGGCTGCAACTATCTGCACGGGAAATGTGTCTCTATACCCGACAACTACTTAAATTAATCTGTTATAGGCTATGAAAACGAAACTTCTCTTAACACTTACTTTTGTGCTGGGGTTTTCCTATTACCATTGGGCACAACAAGCGTCGCTTTCTAACAATCCCGAACCGGAATTCCCTTATGTGGAAGTTATCATCACCCAGGAAAAGGTTTGGCTGATGCCCGATGAGCAACCGGTTGCCAATGTTCCGGTAAAGGTGATCAATGCCGCCGGGGAAATAATTCTGCAAAAAAATTTCTGCTCCGAGTCTAAAGAATGGTCGCTCGACGTATCGGGCCTTCCCTCGGGCAAATACAAAATTCAGGTAGGCGCCACCCAAACGGAATACCTGGAGAAACAAGGTAAGCGCAAGTTGCTGTAATTTTTTTAGAGATAAAGGAGAAGAGGCGGCAGACAACAGCGAAGAATGACGCGTGTTGCCTGTCGCCCTTTCTTCATTTGCGTTTTGCCAAAAAAGCCGTTCTTTCGCCCCGAACTATACCAAGCGATGTTTCCTGACATCTCCGACCGCATTTTCAACGAAGACTGTATTACCGGCATGGCGCGGCATGTGCCGGATGCCAGCATTGACCTCGTCATAACCGATCCGCCGTTTGGCATCGAATTTCAGGCAAAACGCGGCAATTACAACCGAAAGGGCAACCGGGTACTGGATGGTTACAGTGAGGTAAAGGGAGGCGATTACCTGGAATTTACGCGGGCCTGGCTCGCGCAGGTGCGGCGTGTATTGAAGCCGGAAGGCAGCCTCTATATTTTTTCCGGCTGGAATTATCTGAAAGATCTCCTGATCGTACTCGACGAACAGCGCTTCACCCTGGTCAATCACCTGATCTGGAAGTACCAGTTCGGCCTGGTGACGACGCGGAAATACGTCACTTCCCATTACCACATCCTCTTTGCCGGCATCGATGAGAAAAAACGCCGGTTTTATCCTTATGCCCGTTATGACAAGGACGAACGCTCCGGTAACGGCGGCAGCGCGCATTACCGGGACAAAGAAGACGTGTGGAATATTCCCCGCGAATACTGGAATGGCGACGTGAAAACCCCTACCAAACTGCCCGCCGAGATTATTCGCAAAATATTGGCCTACAGCAGTCAGCCCGGCGACCTTGTACTCGATCCTTTCCTCGGTTCGGGGCAGGTGGCCGTGGTGAGCCAACTCGAAGGCCGGCGGTACCTCGGTTTTGAAATTGTACCGGCATACTTTACATTCGCCCAACAGCGGCTTCAAAGCGGAGATTACCGGCTGAAGGCGGAAGATTAGGCAGTAAGCCCTTGGCATCACTGCCCACCGCCTACCCCCTATTGTTTACTGCCAATTGTTTACTTTTGCCCCATGAAAAAATCGCCTTTCCGCCACACCGTTAAAGAGCGCTTTTTGCGCTACGTACAAATCGACACCCAAAGCGACCCGAACAGCAAGACCAATCCCAGCACGGAAAAACAAAAAGACCTGAGCCGGCTGTTGGTAAAAGAACTGCACGAAATGGGTGTAAAAGACGCCCAACTGGATGAATTCGGTTATGTGTATGCCACCATTCCGGCCAACACGGATAAAAAAGTGCCCGTGATCTGCTTTTGTTCCCATGTCGATACGGCGCCCGACTGCTCCGGCACCGGCGTAAAACCCATTGTTCACGCCAATTATAAAGGTCAGGACCTGGTACTGCCCGACGACCCGACGGTCGTTATCCGGGAAAAAGAACACGAAGACCTGAAACATCAGCGCGGCAACGATATCATCACCGCCAGCGGAACCACCCTGCTGGGCGCCGACAATAAAGCCGGTGTGGCCGCCATCATGGATGCCGCGCATATCCTGCTCAACAATCCCGGCATCAAACACGGTAAGTTACGTATCCTGTTCACCCCCGATGAAGAAGTGGGCCGGGGCGTGGAAAAGGTCGATATGAAAAAACTCGGCGCCCGCTATGGTTATACTATTGACGGCGAAACCGCGGGCAGCATCGAAGACGAAACCTTCAGCGCCGACGGCGCCCTGATCACTATCCACGGCGTGGCCGCGCATCCGGGTTTTGCCAAGGGCAAAATGGAACACGCCCTGAAAATTGCCGGCAAAATACTATCGAAACTGCCCGACAAACTCAGCCCGGAACACACCGAGGGCCGGCAGGGCTTCATTCATCCCACCATGGTAGAGGGCGGTCTGGAAAAAGCGACGATCAAACTGATCCTGCGCGATTTCACCGAGGGCGGACTGAAACGGCATGTCAAAACGCTGCAAAAAATCGTGGATGGCGTTTTGAAAAATTACCCCAATTCCCGCGCGGAGGTGAAGATCACCGAGCAAT
>JAKLJF010000264.1 GCA_023151335.1 Thermoanaerobaculia bacterium
TACAAAAGCAGCGACGGCGGCCGGAAATGGAAAAAAATGGCCGACAAAAACATGGGCGACCGCCCGTTCTACTACGCCGAAATCTATGCCGATCCGAAAAATGAAAACCGCGTGTACAGCATTCACACGGTCATTACCCGCAGCGAAGACGGCGGCAAATCGTTCGAGACCTGGGCCGGCTGGCGCATCCACCCCGACCACCATGCCTTCTGGATACACCCGGAAAACCCCGACTATATCATCAATGGCAACGACGGCGGCCTGAACATCACCCGCGATGGCGGCAAAACCTGGCAATACGCCGAAAACATCCCGGTGGGCCAGTTCTACCACATCAACGTAGACAACGAAATGCCCTATAACATCTACGGTGGCCTGCAGGACAACGGTACCTGGGTGGGCCCCTCCGCCGTGTGGCGCGCCGGCGGTATCCGGAACAGCGACTGGCAGGAAATACTGTTCGGCGACGGCTTCGATGCCATGCCCCGCCGCGACAACAGCCGCTACTGCTTCGGCATGTCGCAGGGGGGCGAACTGGAGTACATCGACCGGCAAACGGGACAGGGACATTATATCAAACCCCTGCACCCCGACGGTATCCCGCTCCGGTTTAACTGGAATGCAGCCCTGGCACAGGACCCTTTCCGCGACGGCGGCATTTATTTTGGCAGCCAGTTTCTGCACTATTCCGCCGATTACGGCCAAAACTGGGTGATCCTTTCACCCGACCTGACGACGAATGACACTTCCAAAATGCACCAGGATCAGTCGGGCGGCCTCACCTTCGACGCTACCAATGCTGAAAACCACTGTACTATTATCGCCATTGCCCCCAGCCCGGCCCAACAGGGCGTGATCTGGGTAGGCGCCGACGACGGTAGCCTGCAACTCACCCGCGATGGCGGCAAAACCTGGGAAAACCTGGGTGGGCGCCTGCCCGACGCCCCGAAAGGCGCCTGGATACCGCAAATAGAAGTGTCGGCCAAAAATGCCGGCGAGGCGTTTGTAGTGCTCAACAATTATCGCCAAAACGACTGGGAACCCTATCTGTATCACACGACGGACTTTGGAAAAAAATGGAAACGCCTGGCCAGCGCCAAAAATGTCACCGGCTTTTGTCTGTCGGTAGTACAGGATATGGAAGTGCCCAATCTGCTGTTTCTTGGCACCGACCAGGGCCTGTACGTTAGTTTCGACTACGGCGCCAACTGGACGCACTGGCCCAATGCCACTGCCGGCGGCGACCGGGTATTCCCGAGTGTGCCGGTGCAGGATATGAAAATACACCCCCGCGACGGCGACCTGGTGATCGGCACTTTTGGCCGGGCTATCTGGATCATGGACAATATCAACCCATTGCGCGAATTGGCCCGGCAAAACGATTTGCCGGCGCAACCCTTCCGGCTTTTTGCTCCACAGCCGGCCGTACTGGCGGCCTGGCGCTCTTTTGAAGGGGCGCGGTTCGCCGCCGACGCCACTTTTGTTGGCGACAATAAAGGCACGGCGGCGCGCATTCCGGTTTGGGTAAAACCAGGTCTCAAGCCGAAAGCGGATAAAAAAGACCAAAAAGACAAACCGGAAGAAAAAGAAAAGCCAACCCCCACAGGCCGGCAGCGTGGCGGCGGTGGTGGCGATAAAAAAGAGAAAGCCATTGTTACCATCCTCTCTGAAAAGGGCGATACCCTGCGCCGGTTTAAAACAGAGTTGGACTCCTGCTTTGGCGTGATCAACTGGGGGCTCGAAACCAGGGGCGTTCAATTCCCCTCCAACCGGGAGCCGGATAAAGATCAATTGGAACCCGGCGGCGGCCCGAGCGTTTTGCCCGGACGTTATAAAATCGTGGTGCGTTATGGCGATCATCTCGATTCCACCACAATCACCGTGCTTGCCGATACCAGACTTGACATCACGCCCGCTGACCTGCAGGCGCGCGCCGATGCAGCCCGCCGTTTTTATCCCCTCGTGGAACGGGCCAACAAGGCCTACGAACGCCTGAAAGAAGCGGAAAAAAACCTCAAACTGGTAGAGGACCAGTTTGTGAACGTGCCTGACAGCGTCAAAAAAGAGGTGTTGCAACTGGGCAAAACCCTGCGCGACAGCATCGGTGTGCTGAAAGAAGCTTTTTTCGAACAAAAAGAAGCAAAAGGTATCCAGCGCAACCCGAATAATCTCAACTCCAGGCTCCGGCGGGCGATGTACTACATCAACGACGGTCGGGGCGCGCCGAATGCAACCGCGCAAATCGCCATCGATACGGCACGGGAAGAAACGGAAAAAGTACTGGAGCGCATCAATACGCTGTTCGACAAACCCTGGGCAGAGTACCGGGAAAAGGCGGAAGCGGTGCGGACAACCTTGTTTAAGGATTGGGATAAACTGTAACTTGTTCAAATAAAAAACCCGACGGTATTACACCGCCGGGCATATCTGTCATCAATACTGCTAAAAAAGTCGTGTTTAGAGGGTTTAGGGAGTTTAGAAAGGTTTAGAAAGGTTTAGAAAGGTTTAGAAAGGTTTAGAAAGGTTTAGAAAGTTTAGATCCTTGTCTAAACTCTCTAAACTTTCTAAACCATTCTAAACCCTCATAAGCCACCTTTCCCAAGTTCCTTCAGCCCCTGGGGTACCGGCCGGATGATCCGGGTTTCCAGCACGCTGGGCAGTGGCGCCAGGGGTTTGGCCCAGGGGGCGCTGCGCCAGGCTTCTGCCTGCCGGCGCACGGTGGTATTAGGAGAAGCCGGATTGGAACCGGGCAATGGGGCGCTGCCGCTGGGGCGAACGCGGCCTTGTTCTTCTTTCTGGCGTTCTGTCGTATTCGGCGCCGGGCTGACCGGGGTTTCCGGTCGGGCCGTTTCCTGTTGGCGGTCGCGGTTTTGGCGCGTCGGGGCGGCGCTTATTTTGGGTTGTGTTATGGAGGTTTCCATTTTATCCGTCCCTGCAATGGCCGTTGTCTCCCGGAGTTCCGGGGTTGTAACGGCGGCCGCGGGCGTTTCCAAGGCAGGCGGCATTTCAGCAGCTTGATCGGGGCGCGAAAGTACCCAATAGAGGCCCAGTAACAGCACTACGGCGAGCCCGCTTACCAACATGAGTGCCTGGGTGCTCCAGCCGCTGCGCGGCGGTTTCAAACGGACCCGCACTTCATCCCATACCCGCGGGGAGGGGGCATCCCATCCCGAGGGCGCTGGCGTATCCGGCAGGTCTTCAAATGTTTTGCGGAATAACTCGTCGAGGGAATTAAACTCTTTCGGATCAGTCATTTTCTGTTTTCCCGGCACAAGCCGGCTTTATTTTCGATTTTCAGGTAATAAAAGATTTATCCAGGATCCGCTTCAGATATTCCCGCGCTTTGAACAACTGGCTTTTACTGGTGCCGATGGAGATGCCGAGTTGTTCGGCAATTTCTTCATGGCTGAAACCATCGATAGCATACAAATTGAACACAGCGCGGTATCCGGGCGGCAGTTTTTGGAGGTATTTCAGGAGCGTTTCGGCATCGAGGTTGGCGGCAAAATCCTCGTCGGTGCGAAAGCGGTTTTCGAAGGGTGTGAAATCGGATGTGTCGCGTAAAAAGTCCCGCTGGCGTCGCAAATGACTGAGGGCCGTATTCACCATGATCCGGCGTATCCACCCGCCCAGCGCCCCTTCGCCCCGAAACTGCGTCATATCCCGGTACACCCGTACAAATCCTTCCTGCAACATGTCTTCGGCCTCGGCCCGGTCGCGTGCAAAACGCAGCAACACCCGGAACATCGGCACACTGTATTGCTGGTACAGGGCAGCCTGATGTTTCGGATTGCCTTGCAGCACTCCGTTTACCAATTCCTGGTCGGTTAGTTGTTGCATGAGGTTGTACGGTATTGGTTTGGCAGCCGATTGGGCAATTCGGTTGCCTCGTTTAACAAATTTTTTTCAAAAAGGCATTAATCTTCTTCCAGTTTAACGCGCAAACGGGCTGTATAAGTACCGTTCTCCTGTTCGAGCGCCAGTTCATATCGGTCGGGATAAATAAGGTCTAATTGCCGCTGTACATTTTTCAGACCGATACCTTCCGAACTGGCCGGGCGTTCGCCGGGTTCCACGGTATTCCGGACCATGAAATCCAACACGTTGTTTTTCAGGCTTAAAGATACGGAAATATTGGCGTCGCCCGTGGTGCTGTTGGCGCCGTGTTTGAAGCTGTTTTCCACGAACGGCAGCAGCAGCAGCGGCGCAATGGAGCCGCCGGGCTGCTCGATGCTCTCTTCAAATTGAACGCTGAGCCGGTTGTTGTAGCGCAATTTTTCCAGCTCGATATAATCCTGGATAATTTTCGATTCGTCGGCTACCGGTATACGCGGTGAACGGCATTCGTACAACACGAAGCGCATGATCTTGGACAACATCATAATGGCGTCGGCGGTGCGGTCCGATTTTTTGCGCGCCAGTACATACAGGTTATTCAGCGTGTTGAACAGGAAATGCGGATTGGTTTGAGCGCGCAGGAAATTCAGTTCCGATTGCAGTTTTTCCCGCAGCAGTTGCTGTTCGAATTCGAGGCTTTTGTAGTGTACCCGGATCATTTTAATGGTCGTGGCAGCCGCCACGGTGATGAACAGGTCGAACGCGGTGAGGTAGAACCCGGGCAGGAAAAAGAAGGGAATATTGCGCTCCGGTTCGAAGATAGGAAAAAAGATAAACGCCGTGACGGTTCGGTAGAGCAGGGAGGCCACAATGAAGGCCAGCAGTGTCAGTCCGACTAATTTGTACACTTTGTCGCGATCGAGGTAAAGCGGGATGATGTAGTAAAAAACGAAATAGGTCAACAGGATTTTGACCGGCAAAACAAAGGTTTCGCCGAGAAATGCCAGGCCCCAATCCACCCGGTTGAAGATGCTGCCCAACCAGGAGTTCAGAAACAGATAAACCAGCCAAAAACTGATGTGATAGGCTATTCGGGTCCAGTTCAGGCGTTCCATGTGATACGTTTAAAATCCGGTGTAGTGTTCAGGGTGTATAATGCCCGGTCGCGCAGGCGAATTTCTTTTACCGGCATTTCCGCTCCGTCAACGCTGCAATGGCGTACGAAGGTAGGAAAGCCGACGAGATAAATTTTTACATTTTGGTATGGCGGCGTCCATTCGCCTTCCTGTTGCTGTTCCAGCGAAAAATGACCGTTTTCTCCCAATGTTGTCCAGGTTTTCAGGCTGAAACTGCCGCCGAGGTAATCGTATCCTTCCCCCGCGTCTTCATACAAAAGGCTGCTTTCCCGGCCTTTTTTGTAATACACATATAGCGTCAGTTCATCTACGGGGCGTTCGCCGGTCCACTGTCGTACCGGATAAGTGGCCAGCACGGCGCCTTCCCGCACGAAAAAAGGGATTTGATCGGGCATCACGTTCACAAATAATTCGCCGTTGGCGGGCTGGCCGGTCCAGAAATAGTACCAGTTGCCTTTCGGCAAATTCACCAGTTGGCGCTGCACCTTGGGTTGCACCACCGGGCTGACGAACAAATGTTCGCCAAAGAGAAAATCGCGCTCGTTGTCCCACATTTTAGGGTCTTCGGGATCGGCGAACGCGGCATGACGCAACACCGGCATGCCGGTGCGGGTGTTTTGCCACATTGCCGTATAAAGGCAAGGTAAGAGCGCGTAGCGCAACTCAATGGCTTTTTTCGCCAAAGGCGTCCATTTTTCTCCGAAAGACCAGGGTTCCTGGTCTGAAGTGTGAAGTGCCGGGTCGGCCAGTTGGGCTTCGTCGGTCACCGCGGTATCGCCGGCGCTGTGCTGCCCCATGCTGTGTACCCGCATGAGGGGGTGAAAAACGGCGAGTTGCAACCAGCGGGTAAACAACTCGCCGTCGGTTTTTCCAGCAAACCCGCCGATGTCGGTGCCGCAAAACGAAAAGCCTGAAACGCTGAGTCGCTGGCATTGCACGTTGGCGATTTGCATGTGCTCCCAGTCGGAAAAATTATCGCCCGTCCAGATGGCTGCATAGCGCTGGCCGCCGCTGTAGGTGGCCCGGGTGAGCAAAAAAGGCCGCTTTTCAGGCCGCAGGCGGCGGAGCCCCTCCCAGGAGGAGCGGTTCATTTGCTGGCCGTAAACGTTATGCGCTTTCCGATGGCCGCACAACTGACCTTCATGATGATGCAGGACGTGATCAGGCAGGGTTTTATGGTTGACGTGAAATACGGCCGGCTCATTCATGTCGTTCCAGAACCCACTGATACGGATGTTCTGATACAGATCGGCGTACAGATCGCCCCACCACTGGCGAACTCCGGGGTGGGTAAAATCCGGGAATGCGCAAAACCCCGGCCAGACGGGGCCTTTGGCGATTTCACCGTCCGCTGTTCGCAGAAACATGTTTTTATCCAATCCTTCGCTATACACAAAGTATTCAGGGTCTTCTTTAATACCCGGATCGATCATGACCACGGTTTGAAAGCCCAGCCCATTCAGCTCGGACACCAGTTTTTCCGGATTGGGGAAGTGTTCTGTATTCCAGGTAAAACAACGGTATCCGTCCATGTAGTCGATATCCAGGTAAATAGCATCGCAGGGGATTTCGAGTGCGCGGAAGGTTTCGGCAATTTCCATCACCCTGCTGTGGGGGTAGTAACTCCAGCGGCATTGGTGGTAGCCCAGCGCCCACAAGGGGGGCAGTTCGGGCATACCGGTGAGGCGGGCGTATGCACACGCGACGTCGGATAAAGTGGGGCCAAACAGAAAGTAATAGTTCATTTCGCCGCCATCGGCCCAAAAAGAAACGGCACCCTGCTCCTGGCTGTCAAAGTCGAAATGGGTGCGAAAGGTATTGTCGAAAAAAATGCCGTAGGCCACGTCCTGATGCATGGAATAATAAAACGGAATAGCCCGGTACAGCGGGTCCGTTTCACGGCCAAAGCCGAAGGCATCGGTGCACCAGTTTTCAAACGTTTTGCCGTGCAGGTTCGGGCTGCACGTCTTATCGCCCAATCCGTAAAAAACTTCCTTACGGTGGCATTTTTTGCTCATTTT
>JAKLJF010000265.1 GCA_023151335.1 Thermoanaerobaculia bacterium
GCTTCTATACCTTCTATCAAATAAGGATAGAAGAACATTGTAATATTAGGTACAACCAGCCCAACCAGATTGCTTTTACGCCGGCGCAGGTGCACCGCGAGTGGATTGGGCCGGTAATGAAGCGCTTCTGCCAGTTGCTTTACTTGTTTGCGCAGGGCGGGACTGATGTCGGGGTGGTCCTTCAGGGCGCGCGAAATAGTGGAAGGATTAACGCCAAGTTGTTGCGCCAGGTCTTTTATCGTGATCTTTCCCATGAGTGCGGCGGGAACTGAATACCCGCCATTTTTTCGCTATAAAGCTACGAACATTTTTGAAAAGTTACTAACCGCAAACGTTTGCACAACGCTTTGCGTACAAACAAGATTTTTTTCCGCTTGTTGACCGCCGTATCCTGAAATACATTTGCCGGGTGCAGGATTGTCTAAAAAAAACATAATTTAATTTTGGGCAGGCGTTTCGATAAAAAATATGAGTCGATATTTTGTGCATTTTTCAGGTGAATCACTACCTTAGCGGCTTCTTAGTGTTGTGAAAAACACCTGATGCCGCCCGGCAGACCGATCCGCCCTACCATCTGTTACCATGTTTAGTGCAGTTGTTTTTAAGAGAAAAAACGACTTTTTAATTGCGTACCAAAACGCCATGCTCGATTTCCACTTGGTGTGAAATATATTAAATTCACTAAACTAAACTCTCTTATCGTATGAAGTTTTTGCACACCTTTACCAGGGGCGGGTTGTTGATGGCATTGTTGATGCTGTGCAGCAGCCTGGCGTTGGCTCAACGCACCGTCAAAGGGAAGGTTACCGACGCGGAATCCGGCGAAGGCCTGATAGGCGCAACGGTTTCCGTGGTTGGAACCACCCGCGGCGCTTCCACCGACGTCGACGGTAATTTCACCGTTGAAGTGCCGGCAGGCTCCCTGCAGTTGCGTTTCGCTTACACCGGCTACGCCGAAGAGGTGGTCAACCTCGGCGCATCCGACATCGTGAACATCGCCCTGAAACCAGGCACTATCCTCGACGAGGTGGTGGTGGTTGGTTATGGCACGGTGAAAAAATCGGATCTGACCGGTTCGGTCGTTTCCGTCGGCGAAAAGGATTTCAACCAGGGCCTGATCACCGCGCCCGACCAACTCATCCAGGGTAAAGCAGCCGGCGTACAAGTGCTGAACAACAGCGGCCAGCCGGGCGCAGCCACCACGGTGCGTATCCGCGGCAACTCCTCCATCCGCGCCGGCAACGAACCGCTGTTCGTGGTAGACGGCGTTCAGCTGACCGGTAACTCTACCAAGCCGGGCACCAATGTCGGCGACTTGGGCGCCACGCCAAGCTCCAACCCGCTGAACTACCTCAACCCGAACGACATCGAGTCCATCCAGGTGCTGAAAGACGCTTCCGCTACGGCCATTTACGGTTCCCGCGGCGCCAACGGCGTGATCATCATCACCACTAAAAAAGGTAAAAGCGGCACGCCTTCCATCAATTTCAGTACCTCGGTCGGCGCCAGCTCCATCCTGAAAAAGTACGACGTACTCGATGCCGGCGAATACCGGGCAGCGCTGCGCGACTATGGCCTCACGGCCGGCGATTACGGCGCCGATGTAGATGCCACGGACGAAATCCTGCGCACCGGTTTCGTACAAAACCACAACATGTCGGTCAGTGGCGGCAGCGAGGCCGGAACTTACCGCGTAGGCCTGAACTACTTCGACCAGGACGGTATCGTGAAATCGAACGACCTGCGCCGCCTGAGCGCCAATATCGCTGGCTCTTACAAATTCTTCGACAGCAAACGCCTGGGGCTCGACTTCAACCTGATCACCGCGCAAACCCGGGAGAACGGCCCGGCTGTTACGACGAATGCCGGTTTCCGCGGCAGCCTCATCGGCAATGCCCTGCAGTGGAACCCCACGCACGCCATCTACGACGATAAAGGCGACCCGGTGGTCATTCCGGACTTTGGTAACTTCACCAACCCGGTGGCGCTGATCGATGCGTATGCCGACCAGGCCAACACCGTCGACGTGATCGCCAGCATTTCTCCGTCTTATAAAATTACGGACGAACTGACGTATAAATTCTTCTACAGCGTCAATCACGGTTCGGGCGACCGCCGCACCCAGGTGAAAAGCTGGATCAATATCCAGGACATCGAAAACCGGGGCCTGGCGGCTGTTTACCAGGTGAAAAACACCAACCAGATCCTGACGCATACCGTGAATTATAATACCAATTGGGGACGGAACCTGAACGTGAATGCCGTGGCCGGTTACGAATATCAGAAGCGCACGGAAAGAGGCAACGGCTTGTGGGCGCGGGATTTTGCCGTAGATGCAGTGGACTATATCAACGTTTTGCAAGCCTCTTCCCCCGGCAGCCGCAATATGTTCGGTTTTAGTCCGCCGGATGCAGAATTGCAGTCGTACTTCGTCCGCGCCAACTTCAACCTGAGCGACAAATACCTGCTCACCGGTACGTTCCGCGCCGACGGTTCCAGCAAATTTGGCGAAAACAACAAATACGGCTACTTCCCGGCCTTCGGCCTTGCCTGGAACCTGCACAACGAATCGTTCCTGAAAGACGGCCCGTTCGACAACCTGAAACTCCGCCTCGGCTGGGGTCTGACGGGTAACTCCGAATTCCCGGCCGGCGCGGCCCAGGAGCGTTACTACCTGACCAATGTCAACAACCAGGCCAGCTCCGACCTTGAAAACGTGGCAAATCCCGACCTGAAATGGGAAACGACCACCACCACGAACGTAGGGATTGATTTTGCCATCATGAACTACAAACTGTACGGTACGGTCGAATACTTCAACCGCAACAGTAAAGACCTGCTTTTCCAATTCCCGACCATTCAGCCGGCGCCCGCGGCGTTCTACTGGATCAACCTGCCGGGCAATGTGAAAAACTCCGGTCTGGAACTCTCGCTGAACACCCTGATCATCGACCGGGAAAAACTCTCCTGGAACTTCGGGGCGAACGTCGCTTTCATCAAAAACACGGTCGAAAACTACACGGGTCCCGAGCTGAACTACGGCACCCTCTTCGGTCAGGGCACTTCCGAGGCCACCAGCCAGCGGCTGGCGAATGGCCGTCCGCTCAACTCCTTTTACCTGCGGCAGCACATTGGTGTAGGCGAAGACGGTCAAAGCGAATATGTCGACGACGAAGCCCTCGCTTTTGTCGGCGACGCCAATCCGAATGTTATTTTGGGTTTCTACACCGGCGTTAACGTCAACAAGCTCAGCCTCAACCTGAACTTCAACGGCGCCATGGGGCACCAGATTTACAATAACACGAAGATGTCGGTTATTCCGATCGGTAACCTGGGTTCCCGCAACATCGACGCCAGCCTGCTCGAAGGCGCCAACCGGGAAGCAACCTCCAATGCGATCAAACCGTCGGATCGCTACCTGGAAAAAGGCGACTATCTGAAACTGGCCAACGCTACGCTGGCTTATAGCGTGGGCAACATCGGCAATTCCGTCAAAAATGTACGGGTGTACATCACCGGCCAAAACCTCCTGGTGTTCACCGGTTACAGCGGTTTCGACCCCGAGGTGAATACCGTAAACGTGGCCGGAAACGGTCTGCCTTCAACGGGTATCGAATACATTCCGTATCCCTCGGCCAGAACCTTTATCCTGGGCGCCAACTTCACATTTTAACACAAAAATCACTCCGTTATGAAATTTAACAAATTATTCCTCCTGACGATCCTGGTCAGCCTGTTCAGCTGCACTGACCTGGAAGAATCGCTCAAAGAGGATCTCACTTACGAACAGGCGAGGGACGTAATCAGCGTAAACGCTTTGATTAACTCCGCTTACTCCGGCCTGCGCTTGCCCTACCAGGACCAATCCCGCTTTTGGGCGGCCCAGGAACACACCACCGATGAATGCCTCGGCCCCACCCGCGGACCGGACTGGGACGACAACGGCATCTGGCGCGTACTGCACAACCACACCTGGACAGCCGACCATGCCTTCCTGTCGAATACCTTCAACGAGTTGCTTCAGATCGTGTTTACCGCCACTAACGCGCTTTCTTTCGGCCCTACGGCACAACAAGCCGCCGAAGCACGTTTCCTGCGCGCTTTTGTGATGTTTTCCATTGCCGACGGCTGGAACCAGGTTCCTTTCCGTCAGCCGGGTGAAAACCTGCTGAATGCACCCAATGTGCTGAAAGGAAGCGAGGCGCTTGACTTCGTGATCAGCGAATGCAAAGCCATTATCAATGACCTGCCCGACGGCCCCGTCAACCGCGCTAACAAAGACGCCGCCCGCGTGTTGTTGATGAAAGCCTACCTGAACAAGGGCGCCTTCGCCAACCGCCAGTCGCCTACCTTCGCTACCGCCGACATGCAGGAAGTGATCACGTATGCCGACCAGATCATCAACAGCAACAAATACAGCCTCGACGACAATTACTACGACAACTTTGCACCAAACAACGACCAGGTTTCATCGGAAAACATCTGGACCGGCGAAAACCAGGGCGGTATCAGCAGCGGTAACGTGCGTTCGCGCTGGTTCTGTACCCTGCACTACAACCAGAACCCGTCCGGCTGGAACGGTTTTGCCACACTCAGCGATTTCTACAACAGCTTCGAGGACAGCGACGTCCGGAAAAAAGCCAACTACCCCGGCATGACCAACGTGTCGGGTATCAACGCGGGCTTCCTCGTCGGCCAGCAGTTCGACCAAAACGGTACTGCATTGAAAGACCGTAAAGGCAACGACCTGGCCTTTACGCCTGAAGTGGCGCTCGTAGAAACAGGCAATAACCTGGAGATAACCGGTATTCGTGTCATTAAGTATCCGATCGACTACAACGGCGGCGATAATGCCAACAACGACTATGTTTTCTTCCGCTATGCCGATGTGCTGCTGATGAAAGCCGAGGCGCTGTTGCGTTCGAATAACGCCGGTGACGCCCTCACGATCGTCAACCAGGTGCGCGCCAAACGCGGCGCTACCGACCTGGGCGCCCTTACCCTCGACGATATGCTCGCGGAAAGAGGCCGCGAATTCTATTGGGAAGGTTGGCGCCGGCAGGATCTGATCCGCTTTGGAAAATTCCTGGCAGCCCGTCAGAACAAACCTGTTTCCGGACCTGAACGACTGCTGTTCCCGATCCCGGCCGCGGCACTCGCCGTCAATCCGAACCTGGAACAGAATCCGGGCTATTGATTGTCTGATTGTTTGATATGAATTTTGCCGGAAGGTCGCCCGTCATTATACGGGCGACCTTCTGTTTTTAAACCGACTAACAGTCGGTTTTACTGGCGCAGCATTTTATCCATCATCTCCGGCGACAAACGGACGCCCATGATCACCCCCTCCGGGTTGATCAAAAAAGTAGTGGGAATGGAGCGGATGTTGAACAATTTGGCCAGCGGCCCCTTAAACTGACTGAATTCGGCGGCATGGTATTTCCACACCATTCCGTCCGATTCAATAGCGCGTTGCCAGCTCCGCGGATTTTGTTCGATGGCTATACTGACAATCTCGAAACCGCTGTCGTGATATTTCCGGTACAATTCGGCCAGGTGCGGGTTCTCAGCCCGGCAGGGGCCGCACCAACTGCCCCAAAATTGCAACAATACGTGTTTGCCTCTCAGATCGGACAGGCGGAAAGCTTCGCCGTTGGCCAGCGTAACGGAAAAATCGGGCGCCTTTTCGCCGGCTACAAAACGGGGTTGACGGTATTGATAAAACAAAAAAGCGCCTGACGCGAGCAAAAGCACCAAACCAAGGCGCCAAAATCCGGATTTCATTATGCTTTGTAAATGGTTGGATGGTTTAAAGGTTTCTGGTTTGAAGGTTTCTGGTTTGAGGGCCGGATTTCCGGGGGGGTGAATTCTTCAGCCCTTTATAATGATAATTTTAATGCAAATATCGTCGGAGCCTCCGTTAATTTGCCTTTTCGCCTCCGTCCCCTTTGGCGGTGCGACGCCGTATGAATAATCACTCAATCACTCAATCACTCAATCACTCAATGTTGACGATAGACCCAACCCAAATCTCCACCAAAGACCTGCACCAGTATATCCTTGGCGCCGTCGCGCCGCGGCCTATTGCGTTTGCCAGTACCCTTAGCGCCGACGGCGTGCCGAATCTCGCGCCGTACAGTTTTTTCAACGCCTTCAGCAGCAATCCGCCGATCCTCATCTTTTCCTCGAACCGGCGCGTGTCCAACAATACGACCAAAGATACCCTGAAAAACGTGGAGGACACGGGTGAGGTAGTAATAAACGTCGTATCGCACCCGATTGTTCGCCAGATGGCGCTTTGCAGTGTGGAATACGATGCCTCGGTGAACGAATTTGAAAAAGCGGGTTTCACACCCCTGCCTTCGGAGCGGGTGAAGCCGTTCCGGGTGGCGGAAAGTCCGGTACAAATGGAGTGCAAGGTAGAGCAGATTTTGCCCCTGGGCGAAAAGGGCGGCGCCGGCAACCTGATCATCTGCCGCATCGTATTGATGCACATCGACGAGCGCGTGCTCTCGGAAACAGGCCGCATCGATCCGCACAAGATCGATCTGGTGGCCCGCATGGGTCGCTTTTTTTACACCCGCGCCAGCGGACCCGCCATTTTTGAGATTCAACAAACGGTGACGGCGATTGGCGTTGGTTTCGACGCCCTGCCTCCCGGACTGCGCCACAGCACAGTGCTCACCGGCAACGATCTTGGCCATATTGCCGCGCTCACAGTCCTGCCTCCGAAGGAGGAAGTGCTCGCGTTGGCCACTGATGAACGGGTGAAGGCCGCACTTATGCAGGAAGATAAACGGACAGCATTGCACCGCCTGGCGCAAGCGCTGATTGAACAAAAGGATGTGGAAATGGCCGCCAAAGCCGCGTTGTTACCGGAATACCTGTAAGATTTACGATTTACGATTTACGATTTACGATTTACGATTTACTACACTGGAATCTAAGTTTTAAGACGTTTGTATCTTTACGAAAAAAT
>JAKLJF010000266.1 GCA_023151335.1 Thermoanaerobaculia bacterium
AGGTCACATAGAGCGAATACTATGTGGTCTATGTGCCTATGTGTTTAAAATAATTTTGTGTTCAAACCTTCATGTTTACTTATGATACAGCCTCGTTAAGACGACTGCGGCGGTCGCAGCCGGCATCGCTGGCCGGAGTCTATTTCACTACCGGCGGTTTCTTGTCCGGCTCACAGCCGTCAATTTCCGGATGCAGGTACCAGCGGTTTTCCGGGCGGAGTTGGGCTTGGTAAACCTTCTCTTGCTTGGGCGTATGGTGGCCGGAAAAACCCGGTACGGGCGTTTCGCTGACCAGGCTGCACCAGCGCTGCCGGAACTGGGCGAACTTTTGGGGGTCTGACAAGCCGGCGGCGGGCTCGGGGGCCTTTTGCAGACCGAGCAAGGGATGCAGTTCATTGTAACCGGCATGGCCTGCGTCGTACACCCAACGCCCGTAGACGACGATAAAATCGCCGCGTTTCAGGCTGCCGGCATTCCGGAAGTCACGGTTGTCGTCGGCGCCCAGCAGCCAGGCGAGCGGCAGGGTGATGAGCAACAGCGGTGCGAACAGCGTAGCCAGGGCTGCGCAGACCCAACGGCCGACAGGAATGCCGGCAGGTTTCCAGCGGCAGAACTTCTCCATCCCGGGGATCAGGCCCAGCGGGCCGTGCAACGCCGCGCAAACGGCCCGGATGCGCTCTCCCTCGATCTCGGTATGCAGCACGGGCACTTCAAAGGGAATGCCCTGCATCCAGGAAGGCGTATCGTAATCGATATAGTTTTTCGATGGGTAAGTGGTCGAGTAGGGCGAGTACTTTTTGCCGGCGTGGGCTTCGCGCGGGGTCGGCATACCGGCCTGCTCGCGGATGAGATTGCCCTGCATGCCGTCGTCGACCACTTTTTGATAATTGTGCTCGAAGGTGTCGTGGGTGAAGCTTTCCAGGCCCCAGGGCGCCGGCAAAACATTGATGCAAAAGTCGTTGTCAATTTTTTCGAAGCCCTCCTTGTCGTCTACCGTCTCGAAAGAGGTGACGTGGCCGATGGCGCATTCATTGCCGCCCAGGCATACCAGCTTGCCGTGCAGCAGGTATTCGCACACTTTCATGGCGACCTCGATGGCCAGGTAAAGGTCGAAGGCCAGGGAAATGGGGTTCAGGGGGCCGGCCATGGCCGCCACGAACAGGGCGGCGGCCAGTTCGAAGGAGAAATCGGGGTTTTTGTATTGCTTCCGGTCCACGCAGGTGGTATAAGCAGGCGCTTTCATGTTCTATGGTTTTAGTCGTGAACGATAAGGGTTACGCCGCCGGCCAGGGTATTTCCGGCGAAGGCCGACACATTGACTGGCTGGCTGCCGCTAAACCGCTCGGGCGCGGTAATATGCACCTGAACCGACTGCTGCTCGCCGGCGCCCAGTTCGAAAGTTGCGGGGCTGATCTCCACCCGCCAGTCGTCCGGGACGGGGAATAACGCGCGGTTGTTCCGGCTGAAAGCGGCGCTCAAATGTTGGCGGTACTCGCGTTCGTCGGGCAAGTTGCTTTTGGCCGGGCGGCGGTCGCTGCAGGGCTCCGGCGGCGGCACACGGTAAAAGTCTGCTTCCAGGCGGAAGTTCCGGGTTTCCGGGGCATCGTTCCGCACCGGGAAACGGAAGCTCGCGTTGGGCGAGTTTAGCGCCTTGACGTTCGTGTTTTCCTGACCCAGGTTGTTGTTCGGGTTGGCGTCGTCGGTCCAGATCAATTCTGCCTGAAGGCAATAATGGCCGGGGGCGGCGGGCGTCCGCCAGTGGATGCGGGCCTGCACGGGATGGCCCGGGGCGCCCTTTACCGGCAGGTCGACGTGCGTCAGGCCAAGGGGTATCTTTTGCATCCCCACGCCGAAATCGAGGTAGGAAAAGCGCACGGGCAAGCCGGCGGCGGGCGCATCCACCGAGCCGTTCCATATCCGCGCGACCACCTCGTATTCGGTATCCGGTTTCAAATTGCCGGAGTAGACCGGGAATCCGCCTTCTTCCAGCCAGATATCCGGATTGTCCCAGGTGACGGCCAACCCCTGTTGCATCAGGTAATCCTGGCTGTAGATCATCGGGTCGGGCCGCCGGTAGATGGGCGAACGCACGTGATGACAAGGTTTGGGGGACTGCCGCCCCGGACGGCTGCGGGAAGGCGGCGGGCGGCGGCACCGGATCAGTTCCCGGATGAGCAGGTACAAACCAAAAAGGAGCAACGCGACGAGCAGTCGCCATGCCCAAAGCGGAATAATATGTGGCGCCATAGGAATAAAAGATTTAACCGGGCTGTGAAATAATTAAGACAAAATTACCTTAAATTATTTTATTTGTCACTTTTGCTATAAGTCTTTTCGCAATGCCGCGAAAAAATCCGATATTTACCTCATGGTATTTATTTTCTGGACCTTCTGGATCATAGACCTCCTCCTCACCCTGTTGATTTTCATGGGTAAGGATTTCCGCCGCGGCTGGGGCGCCGGGATCGATTTGAATGTGGCGCTGGGCGCAGCCATGATCATTTGCCTGATTGGCAGCCTGGCTCTTCGCTTTTTTCTGCGACGTGAACTATGGAGCGTTATTGTTGCAGGACTTCCATTGCTGGGAATGCTCGTTTGGTATTTTGTGGATAAAGCAAAAAACTAAATGGCAAGAAAAACATCCGGCTGCCGGCGATTCCCTGGTGGACCATCGGCTTGTATTTGAAGTTGGCGGCAAAGGAAAAACATTTGAGCAGATAAAAACCGAACCGCGGGCGTGGCTGGCGCTGGACGACATAGAAACCGGACATGGGAATCGCATACTCGGCTTGCTGTATTGATAATACTTCGCGCCCAAGCCTGTGTCATGCCCAAAACCTGGAGATGCGACGTATATATCCCGGGAGGAATTTTATATTTGAGGTTCGACGTACCAACTAAATAAATCTTCGCCTTATGAACCGGAAATGGCTTCCTGCCTTCCTGCTTTGTCTGTCCAGCGCGCTTTGGGCCCAGCAGGGCGCCCCGGAATACCTCCAGGGCTATGCCGAAGAAGTGGCCGGCAAACGCTTTGCCTACCATTCGCCCTTCTCTGATGCAACGCCTTCGCTCCTGCTTCGCGGGCAAGCAGACTATGCCCCTATTGAATGGAAAACCGAACCCCTGAAGGCCGGGTATGCCGAATCCTTCGTTTCTTTCATCTGGCTGTTCGGCATGGACGTCACCCCCGAACCGGTGGCATTTCGGCTGAGCGTCGACGGGCAGCCGCATTTCCGTTTTGAAAGCTCCAAACTAAGCCGGACCGGCTGGTCGCACTACGACGGGCCCGGCGGCGCGCGCCTGAGCCTCAACGTCACCATGCTCGACAAATATGAAGACCAGATGGGCTTCGCCATCCTGAAGATGCCCGTGTCCGCGCTGAAACCAGGCCAACCCGCGGAGCTGAAAGTGGATACTGAAACCCGGGGCAACAACGCCTGGTTTATGACCTTCCAGACCGAGGTAAATGACCGGCTGGACATTTACCAGAACGATGTGGTCGTCAGGAAGGACGGGCGCCTCTGGCATTCCGTCAGCGTGGACTTCATCCACACCGGGGAGGATACGCCCACCTCCATCACCGTCCTGAAACAGCGGACCGAAACCGTGCTCAAAGCGGGGGTCAACAAAGTGGAGATTCTCCTGCCTAAAGAGGAATTGCCTACGATCTACAAAGCCGTGATCCGCAAACAGGGGAGCGCCCCCGTCACCCGGGCTTTCGCCGCGGCGCCAGTGCGCGAATGGGAGATTTTCCTCGTTCAGCATACGCATACCGACATCGGCTACACCCGGCCCCAAACGGAGATCCTGCCCGAGCACCTCCGCTATATCGATAACGCGCTCGACTTCTGCGACCAGACCGACGATTACCCCGATGCGGCGAAATTCCGCTGGACCTGCGAAACCTCCTGGTCGGTGCGCGAATTCCTCAAAACCCGCCCCAAAGCGCAGATCGGGCGGCTGGCGCAACGCATTAAGGAGGGCCGGATCGAGGCTACCGGCATGTTTCTCAATTTTTCGGAGATCATCGACGAGCCCGCCCTGGCCGCGCAGACCAAAACCCTGCGCATGATCAAGGATCACGGCATCGACGTGACGACCGCCATGCAAAACGACGTCAACGGCATCGCCTGGGCTTTGGTGGATTATTTCCAGAACACAGGGGTCAAATACCTCGACATGGGCATTCACGCCCATCGCGCCCGCAGGCCCTTTGCCGTGCCCACGGCGTTCTGGTGGCAGTCGCCCGCCGGCAACCGCATCCTGGCTTTCCGCGCCGAACACTACATGATGGGCAACGCGCTGAGCCTGACTACCGGACAGATGGATGTGTTTCGCGCCAACCTCGCCGATTATCTCCGGGGTCTGGTACAAAAGGGGTATCCCTACGACAAGGCCTCTCTTCAGTTTTCCGGCTATACCACCGACAACTCCCCACCTTCCACCAGGGTCTGCGATATCATCCGCGAGTGGAACGAGAAATACGAATGGCCCAAGCTGCGCAGCTCCCTGGCCCGGGATTTCCTGGTCTATCTGGAGCAACAACACGGCCAAAAGCTCGCTACTCAGCAGGTAGCCTGGCCCGACTGGTGGACCGACGGGGTGGGCTCCGCCGCCAACGAGACCAAGATCGTCCGGAACGTCCAGTCCGATATGGCTGCCAACACCGCCTTACTCGTTATGGCGAAATGGATGGGACAGGAGCTTCCCGCCGGTTTGCAGGAGGATATCGGCGCCATTTACGACAACCTGCTTTTTTACGACGAGCATACCCACGGCGCCGCGGAAAGTATTTCCGAGCCCCTGGCTCAAAACACCGTTAACCAGTGGGGCATGAAATCCGCATACGCCTGGGATGCCGCCAAGCGCTCCGCCGCGCTGCAGGAAAAGGCCCTGGCAACCGTTACAGCCGCCATCGCCCGGTCACCGGCGCCCCGGATCGCCGTGTTCAATACGCTCAACTGGCCCCGCTCCGGCGTAGTGGAACTTTTCATTCCGTACGAAGTGCTTCCCGCCGGGTCGGAATACGCGATCCTCGACAAGGAGGGCCGCGAAGTACCCGCTCAGATGCACGAACAACGCATGGAAGGCGCGTATTACGAGCTGTATGTCGAGGCTGTCCCTCCGCTGGGGTATAAAACCCTGCAGATCCGGTTGGGTGAAAAGCCGGCGGCGCAGCCGGCAGACGACGGTTTTTCTCCGTTTGAAAATACGTTTTATGCCCTTGTCCTTGACGAAAGCAAAGGCGGACTGACCAGCGTGTACGACAAGGAGCTAAAAAGAGACCTGATCGATGCCAACGCCTCCCCGGGATTGGGACAATTCATCTACGAACAACTGGCCAACCGTCATGAAATGGAGCGCCTGACCCAGGTCAACAGGGATACCGTTTACAAGCCGCTCACGCTCACCAGGGAGGTGCTGAAACAGGTGCAGTTAGTCAAAACGGCCAACGGGCCCATTTACAAAAGCATTTTCCTGCACGGCGATATGCCGGTTTGCGCCGACAGCAGGGGCGTGCATATCGAAATCCGCCTGTATCATTCGGAAAAGCGAATAGATATGCTGTATCAAATGGTCAAGCTTCCGGTGCAAACGCCGGAGGGCGTTTATGTGGCTTTCCCGTTCCACCTGGAGGGCGGCAAACTGGCCTTTGAGGCGCAGGGCGGGGTCGTGTATCCCGGGGTGAACCAACTGGAGGGCAGCTCCTCCGATTGGAATACGATCCAGCATTTCGCGTCGGTGAAAAGCCCCGACGCCCAGATCGTATTTGTGAGCAAAGACATTCCGCTGGCGCAATTTGGAGAAATCAACACCGGCCGGTATTATTACCGCCTCCATCCGGCTACCAACCACCTGTATTCCTGGGTGTTGAACAACTACTGGGTCACTAATTTCAAAGCCAGCCAGGAGGGCGAACTCCGCTGGAGGTACAGCCTCACCTCCTCCGGCGACCCGTCCGACCTGTTTGCCACGAGGTTTGGCTGGGGCGTGCGCACCCCGCTGCTTTCGCGGGTATTGCCGCCGTCAAAAGGCGGTCCGGGGAAGGAGCCGGTTTCCGTTTCCCTGGCCACCCTGGGGTCGCCCAACATCCTGCTGGTGCAGGCCTGTTTGGCAATGGATGGGAGGGGCGTCGCGCTGCAGGTGCGGGAGGTGGAGGGCAAGCCGGCCGTGTTGGACATTCCCGGGCTCAAAGCCGCGGCCAGCTCTGCAAAAGCCGTCGAGACCAATATTCTCGAAGAAGAAGGCGCCATCCTGAGGGGGCCACTTTCTTTGAAGCCGTATGAGACGAAGTTTGTAAAGCTCTATTGAGCGGTGGAGGCTGGATTGGATTCCTCGTAAGAGGCCTTTACGAAACAAAGACCGTATTCGCACTGCTGTTCCGGACAGGCCTTACCCTGGCATTCGCCGGCGGGGTGTATTACATAAATTTTTTGGCAGCGACGTAGCAAATTAAAACACCACGCTCCGCACTTTCCCAGCGAGCGAATACACCTTATATACCTGCACCTGCCCGTTGACAAAATCCGGCCCGGCGATGCCGGTCTTGACGGTCGTTTCCAGCGTCTTTACGTTGACCGCTACCTCTGTACTGCTTTCCGGCACATTCACGCGCGGCAGTAGCAGGCTGAATACCCTGGCGTACGAATCGGGCACGGTTTTCAGCGTGACGGAAACCAGCGTGCCGATTTCGGTTTCCTTGCGGCGTATTTGGTTGCCCTTGAAATGGAGTTGGACATTGCCTTTCTGATAACTCAGGTGCGGTTTGCCGTCGATGCCGCTCGCAGAGTAGGTGATTTTGAGGGTGAGGTTTTTGAGGTCGAAGAGGTTGGCTGTTTTCATGATGTGGATGGTGTTGGATGGGTGAAAAAAATGGTTGTTACAAAGGCGTCCCCCTGTCTTCCACCACGATGCGCACCAGTGCCAGCCCGCCGCCGTTGCCGCGGTAGGTCAGGGTGTTGGCGCCGCTTTTCACGG
>JAKLJF010000267.1:0-3075 GCA_023151335.1 Thermoanaerobaculia bacterium
AATTCACCCCGAGCACCTGGTGAGCATTCCGGTTGCAGACAGCCTGAGCGGCTTTTTTCAACAGTTTATGTTCCCCGATTTCAGCCAGTGGAACAACCCGGGTGTTTACCAGGTAGCTATCACCATTGCAGCCGTAGCTTCCATCGAAACCCTCTTATGCCTGGAAGCAGTGGATAAGGTTGATCCTTTTAAGCGCAGCTCCAACCCAAATAAAGAATTAACAGCCCAAGGCATCGGCAATATGGTTTCCGGGCTGATCGGCGGTTTGCCGGTCACGTCGGTCATCGTGCGCAGTTCGGCTAATCTGAATGCCGGCGCCCGTACCAAAATGTCAACAGTCTTTCACGGTATGCTCATTTTCACCTGTGTGATGTTCATTCCGGCAATACTTAACCTCATTCCACTGGCAGCATTGGCTGCCGTGCTGCTGGTTACCGGTTATAAGCTCGCCAAAATCTCTATTTTTAAAAAAATGTGGCAGAGCGGCAAATACCAGTGGTGGCCGTTCATTATTACCGTGGTAGCAGTGGTGTTTACAGATTTGCTTACCGGTGTCGGCATTGGTCTGGGCGCCAGCGTTTTCGCCATCTTGAGGGGCAACATGAAAAACTCTTACTTCTTTCACGAAGAAGAATATCACGCCGGCGACCTGATCCGGATAAAACTATCGCAAGAGGTATCCTTCCTCAATAAAGGCAGCATCAAAATGACGCTCGACCATCTGCCGGAGAATTCCCGGGTAGTTATCGATGCTTCGGACACCGCCTATATTGACCACGACGTATTGGAAATTATCCGCGAATTCGGCACAATGAAAGCACCTGCCAAAAACATCCAGGTATTGCTACAAGGCTTCCACGAGCGATATGACATCGGAGATTCCGACTTCGTGCATTGCGAACATACCGATATGGAGGAAGTATTGGCCGGTTCAACCGGACAAGAGGACAATAAAAAACAACCCGTATTGAACTAACCCAGTTCAAGCGGCTAAAAAATACAGCAAGAAGGTTTTTTAGAAGGATGTCTTACCCGTCCGTTGTAAAACGCGGCGGGTATTTTTTTATTGGTTGAGCGGGTTTAACGGGTTTAACGGGTTTAACGGGTTGAGCGGGTTGAGCGGGTTTAACGGGTTTAACGGGTTGAGCGGGTTTAACGGGTTTAACGGGTTGAGCGGGTTTAACGGGTTTAACGGGTTGAGCGGGTTGAGCGGGTTTAACTGGTTGATTTACCCTTGGTATCCTTGACTCACTTTGCCAAGGGCTAACGAACCCGTTAAACCCGTTAAACCCGTTAAACCCGTTAAACCCGCTCAACCCGTTAAACCTTATTGATTTTTCACCAGTTTCCGCGTCACGCTGCGCCCGTCCGCCGTCAGGCGGATCAGGTACAGGCCATCGGGATGGTTACTCAGGTCGAGTGTTTCAGACAGGTTATCGGATCGCACTTCAGCGGAAGACCAGACCAGGCGCCCGGTCAGGTCGAGCAAATGTACCTGCACGTCGGCGAAATAGTCGAGCGCGACGAGCACAGTGGCCATCCCGTTGGTGGGGTTAGGTTGCAGCGCAAAACGGGTTAAACCCGGTATTTCATTGGCGGAGCTGTTGCCGATAAACACGTTCAGGACATCCGAGCAGCCGAAATCGTCGGTTACCGTTACCGTAAAAGCCCCGGTAGTCAGGCCCGTGACGGTTTGGGTGGAGTCGCCGGTATTCCAGGCGTACCGGTAAGGCGGATTGCCCAGCCCCACGCTCACGGTGGCGCTGCCGTTGGCCTGGCCGGGATCGGCGGGCACGGTTTCGGCGCTCAGTTGCATATCGGGGGCGCAGGCCCGGATATTGATATTGTCGAGGTCGAGATAAAAGTCGCCAGCACTCCAGACTCCCCTGAAGCGGACGAGTACTGAAAGCCCGATATAAGGCATCAGGTCGATGGCCGCGGTTTGCAGGGCAACCGAGGGCGTATGATTAGCCGAGTTAATAATGTAGGCCGTCTGGAAATTTTCGCCGCAATCGGTGGAGATCAGTACCTCCAGCCTGGTGTTGCCGCCCAGGGTGGTGGCCACGGTGCCGCCGCCGGCAAAATTGACGAACCGGTAATCGAAGCGCAGCGAGTCGCCGGGGCTGATAAATCCGGCGCGGGCCATATCGGTGGTGAAGGTTTGATTGCTGTTGTTCATACGCAGGAACAGCACCTGTGAGGCGTTGTTGTGCCCACTCGTAACGGAACCGTTCGACGACCAGCCCGCCGGAAAACCGGCCTCGAAGTCTTCAAATACCGGCACCGGGCCGGGAAGGTGGTCTATCACGTAAGTAGCCGTGTCGTTTGTCAGATCGCCGTCGCCGGCGAGTTTTGTCCAACATTTGATTTCAAACACGCCGTCGCGGCTGTCGAACGGCGTGGTGAAAATATATTCGAACACTTCATCCGGCTGAACCGTGACGGCGCCCACGTTTTCCGTGACGGCTGCCGCGCCGTTCAGCGCGTAGCTGAGTTCGAACAGGGTTTGAGGCTGGGCGCCGAGGTTGACGAAACGGAACAATACCGTATCGTCGATTTTCCCGCAATCGTCATTTTCGGCCTCGGTTTGAATGTCGAATCCGGCGAGGTCTTTTTCGGCAGGTTCGAACACCCGCACGTCGTCGATGCCCATGCCGTCGAGGTGTACGAAGGCGTCGGCGCCGATGCCGAAGCGCAGGCGCACCGACGCTTTTCCGGCCGCTCCCGGCAGGCGGTGCCGGGCGGTCACCCAGCCGCCGCTTTCGCCCGACCAGACGTGGCCGAGATCCGTGTTTTCATTGTCGAAATTGTACCAGTTCAGGCCTTCGCCGATGGCGCCGACCCGCACCCAGTTGCCGCCGTCGTCCACCGACATTTCCAGAAAACCGCCGTCGTAGTCGAATTCGGTGACGTAGATCAGGGAGAACTCGATCACGGGGTCGTTGCTCAGGTCGGAAAAGTCGAAACAGGGCGAATTCAGGTACGACAATTCGCCGGGTGCATAAGGGCCGTCGAGGTTGGTCACCCAGGCGTTTTGGCCGCTTGCAGCAGCGGGAATGCCGTCGGTGTTGGGTG